>DNNJ01000055.1:0-6316 GCA_003487955.1 Clostridiales bacterium
TCTTTAATAATTTGTCAGGAAGTTTTGTCCTTTTATGCAATGTTTTTGTCACTGAAATAGTTTGTTTTCATAATATATTGTATATCTTAATTAGATTAATTTTATAAAAGGAGCATGATAATTATTATGGCAAATATATTACAACAAGCATGTCCGTTAGTGGCAGATTATACAGATACAGATGTACCTGTAACAGTGGCATTGGACGAAGCAAATTCTATATTAGACCCGGGTCCTGGAGAACTGCAAAGATTTTGTTATATTGTGACCCAAGTGGAAGAACCTATAGCTTTAAGCCATTGGCTGTTAGGCATATGTCCTGATATTACTATCGAGGACCTTGGAGAAGTTAGTGTTACCATAAATGGTGAAGAGCAAGAAGTTATATTAGGTGATAACGTTGAAATAAGAACAGAAGAAAATCCTGACCCTACTACCGGCTGCGTAGGATTAAAATTTGATTTCGGTTTGGAAGAAGCAGGCGATGTAATGACAGTATGCTTTGAACTTTTAGTAACTCGTCAAATAGGATCAAACAATGTATGTTTAAAGGGTGGTCAAGAAACTGAAACAGGTGAAACTGTATGCGGGCCAGTATGCGGAATTATTGAAGAATGTGAAACCACTGTGTTCCAAGAAATAGAAGTATGTGTTCCAATAACGGTAACACCAAGAGCACATGTTGGTGATATAGACGTAACATGCTGCGGAGAAGCAGATGTATCAACTAATATGTGCCCAATGAATAGTCAGCCATCTTGTACTTTCTTTGTAAGGCAGAATCTATGCGTTGAAGTTCCTATAAGATTCAGTGCAACGGGAGAACCCGGTCAGGAAGTTGTTACATGTGGGGATCCGAATCAAGAAGGCTGCACTTGTAACGGCAATGGCGGCGAAGTTACACCTCAGTAAACCATGTCAAGAATATAATTAAAAAAAAGAGCTGTTAAGTGTTTACAGCTTTTTTTTGTCAAATTATATCTAAATATTGAAATATAAGTAACTTAGCCATTTGTTAAACATAATATGTACTAAAGATTTTTTAGATAAGGAGATTTGATATGTCCATTGAAAGAAATATTCAATATACTCCATTTAATAAAAACAATTGTGATGTAACTGCGTTTCAGGAAATAGATGTTTGTGTGCCAATTACTGTAGAACCATATGTAGACTTAGGTGAACCGATTATTGACTGTATTGAAGAGCCATATCTTATTCAAATACCCTGCGGTTCCTGGGATAAGAAAAAAAGAAAATGCAGATTTACTATTTGTCAAAAACTCAGTATTATGATTCCAATAGAATTTTATGTAGATGCATGCAGCGGTCCTGTTTCAGTAAATTGTTTAGATGGAGAAGAAGAGGAAGAAGATGAATGTCAGCGTCCGCCATTTATCTGCTGTGGAAATGAAGAACGCCCATCCTTTGATTTACCCGATTTTTATTATTATGTAAAAAATAAAAGGGGAAAACTAAAAAAATAAAGCAGGTCATTGTACCTGCTTTATATTGAATGCTCTATGAAAATTTTAATTCCTATTCCTATTAAAATTACTCCTCCAAGGATTTCAGCCTTTTGTTTAAACAACTGCCCGAATTTCTTGCCTAAATGAGACCCAATAATTGAATTAATAAAAGTAATTATTCCTATGTACAGAGCAGCACTTATAACATCCACCTTCATAACAGCAAATCCTATACCTACAGCCAATGCATCAATACTTGTTGCAACAGCCTGCAAAAGTAATAATTTCGGTGTGAGGGTTTTTGCACCGGTAATGCAGACTTCCGGATATTTAAGTTCCCGGACTGCTTCAACAACCATTTTTCCGCCTATGAAACAAAGCAAAACCAGTGCAATCCAATGGTCTAAAAATGATATGGCATTACTGAATGTAGAACCGATAAAGAAACCTAAAACAGGCATAAATGCTTGAAAGAAACCGAAAGCAGCCGCAGTTGTAATAATTTGTTTTTTATGTATATTTCCGTAGCACATGCCGTTTGATATTGATACGGCACATGCGTCCATGGATAATCCTAAGGATGTAAATAATAATGTGATTGAACCCATGTTAACCTCCTTATATCTGAAGCAATAGAACATCATTGTAATAGCAATGGCATCTGCTTATAATTTGTACTATAATATAATTATAACATACCTTTATGGTTTTTCAATTTACTTTATAAAATAGTTATAAAAAGAAGATTTATTACGTATGCCTAAAAATGTTGTCATTTATTGCGAAATATGTAATAATATTGCATAGGTGTATATTGATTGAAATAAAAAGATTATAAAAATCGGAGGATAATAATACATAAGAATGAATGGCTTAAAAAATTACCCAAAAACCTTTTCAAATCTTTTTAAGATTATGCAGATATCTCTTCTATTAGCAGCAGCTTTTTTAATAGTATTCTTAACAGACGGGACTCGAAATGTATATTTACAGCTCTTTTACATTCCGTTAATACTGTCTGCTTATTATTGGGGTGTTAAAGGAGGCATTAGTGCTGCAATCATTTCAGGAATCATATTAGGACCATTTATGCCATTAAGTGTCTCTGAAGGAATAATGCAAAGCACCAGCAATTGGGTAATTAGATTGCTGATTTATATGTTGATAGGATATATTATCGGATATGCTTTTAACAGAATGGCAAGACTGGATAGAGAAGCGCAAGAAAGAAATTTAATAAATCCTTTAACGGGTATTTATAACACAAACAAGCTGTTGATAGATTTAGAAAAAAGAATTGAAGAGGGGGAAAAATTTACTTTAATATCCATTAAACTGACAAATATTGAATCTATAGAAAAATATTTAGATTATAAAATTGTAGAAGAAATCATTAAAGGATTAGTGTCAGGACTTGAACATAGATGCGGCAAAGATGCAATTTATTCATCAAGCAATGATGAAATAATTTTAATTGCATGTTCAAACTGTAAATATCGGGAAAATGTCAATAATACGATAAAAAAATATTCGAATCCGGTTAAAGTAAAGAATTATACATTCAGGTTAGCATTGAAAATAGGAATGTATGATTATAACGGCGGTTATGAAAGTCCTATAGAAATATTTAACAAAGCAAGGATTGCGTATGAACAAGGTGATTCTAAAGAATCAGGTATCTATTACTATAAAGATGAATTAGAAGAGCAAAGAAGGGAAGCCCTTGAAATTACAGGCTCTCTGCTTGAAGCCATTAAGAAGAACGAGCTGTATTTGGTATATCAACCTAAAATTAATATTATTGACAACTCAATTGTAGGAGTGGAAGTGTTGGTAAGGTGGGACAGAGGTGACAAAAAACCATTGGGTCCCAGTGTTTTTATTGTAATAGCAGAGGAAATCGGTTACATAAGGGAAATATCAAGATTTATAATAAATAATGCAATTACTCAGATAATTGAATGGAAAAACAAAGGAATCAAAATAAATTACTCAATAAATTTATCCGCTAAGGAATTGTGTGATAAAGATTTTATGGAATGGACAAAACAATTCTTTAAAGATAATGAAATTGACAAATCTATGTTTGAGATAGAGATAACTGAAAGAGTTCTTGCTAAAGAAGGTAAAAAAGTGTTTGATATACTTCAAAATTTAAGAAATATGGGATATAAAGTTTCCATTGATGATTTTGGAACAGGGTTTAATTCTCTTATGAGTGCTGTGGAATTTCCAGTTGATACATTAAAAATCGACAAATATTTTATCGACAGTTTAAACCGTTATGATATTAGAGAAATAGTTTCTGCAATTATTAAATATGCACATAAGTTAAAAATAAAAGTTATTGCTGAAGGTGTTGAAACGGAAAGACAGTTAAAAGTTCTAAGAAGATTGAAATGTGACATGGTGCAAGGATACTATTACAGCAAACCTTTATTGCCGGATGAATTTGAGAGATTTTATTATGAATTTAATAATCTTGAAGAAGAATATCAAAAAGTGCAATAAATTTTCAAATATATAGGATTAGCCAATTCAAGCATTAGAACAGAAAGCATGTAGGATTAATTACATGTTTTTTTGTTATCACAATTTATAGAAAAATAATGGTTAAATAAATTATTGACATATGTCATAATAGAGGTATAATTAATATAAATAATGAATTAGGAGGTTTATTATGACTTATAGCCCTGCTTTAGGAAGTACGATAAGTAATACAAAAATGAGGACACCTGAAAACGTTTCTCCGTATTCCGGAATGTGTGCCGTATGCACAGCTAATTGTACCGGTACCTGTGAAATAGGATTATCGGCAGTGAGAGGCTCAGAAGCAACATTTCCATATCGTAGAGATATAAATCAATTTGCTTCAGAAAAGGATTATCCCTTAGATTTCTCCCATCTATCTATTAATGGAAGAGTATTTGGAGCTTTGGGATGTGAAGAGAATGCTTGTGAAGCTACCTACTGGAAAGTAAAAACTGAAACTGAATTTGGAATAAAAAACAAAGTTAAAATGAAGATGCCGATAATTTTGCCTGCCATAGCAAAACTGAACTGGCGGGATTACTTTGTAGGGGCTGCTCTTGCAGGAGTATCGGTGGTAATTGGCGAGGACGCTATTCCTAATGATAAAAATTTGGTTTTGGAAAATGGCAAGGTGGTATCATCTCCTTTAGTTAAAGAAATGGTAAACGAATTCAGAAAATACAGCCGGGGGTATGGTGATATCATCATGCAGGCAAACTATGATGATGAAAATTCCGGAGTTTTAGATTACGTAATACCAAAATTAGGCGTAAAATCCGTGGAGCTTAAATTTGGTCAAGCAGCAAAGGGAATTCAAGGAATGGGGAGAATTAACAATTTAGAAGAAGCCCTTGAACTTCAAAATAAGGGATTTTTGGTGCATCCTGACCCATCAGACGAAAAAGTTGCTGAAAGTTTCAAAAATGGAAAGGGTCCCATATTTGAAAAGGTAGGGAAGCTTCCTATCTACAATGAGGAAATTCTCAAAAACCGCATTGCACATTTAAGAGAATTAGGCGCAGAAAGGATTTGCTTTAAAACAGGTCCATTTGATCCTAAAGACTTAATTAGAATCCTAAAAATTGCATCGGAAAATGAAGTGGATTTAGTTACATTTGACGGTGCCGGGGGAGGCACAGGCAACAGCCCCGTTAAAATGATGAATGAATGGGGAATGCCTACTGTTTATCTGGAAAGTATGCTCTATGACATTTTAAAGAGAATGGACATAAAAGGCTATTTCTTGCCTCAAGTTGCTATTACGGGGGGACTTACTTTAGAAGACCACGTCTTTAAAGGATTGGCTTTAGGTGCCCCGTATATTCAATTTGTTGCTTTGGGAAGGGCGGCAATGGCTGCTGCAATGGTAGGAAAACAAGTCGGTGAATTGATAGAATCAGGCAATATCCCTAAAGAATATCAAAGCTTCGGCAGCACAAAGGAAGAAATTTTTGCGGATATAAGAGAATTAAAGCTTTATTATGATAATGCAGAAAATTTACCGACAGGAGCTGTAGGAGTGTATTCATATATCAGCAGGATAGCTGCAGGTATGAAACAGCTAATGGCTTTAAACCGTAAATTTGATATAAAATACATAGACAGAAGCGATGTTTTCCCTCTTACCGATTTGGCGGCAGAGGTAACAGGATTAGATACATATGAATATGTTTATGTAAGAGAATTAGAGAAACTGTAGTATTGAAAGTCAGTATATATTATTACCTATGCCATTGCTATGAATAACCGTTTTAATTGTCATTCTGAGAGCTTGCTCGAAGAATCTCATATTATAACATGGATAACCTTTGATATCCTTAAAAAGATAAATCTTTGATACGTAAAGGAATATAAATGAAATACAAAGTAAATCAACAAAGGTGCAGGGCATGTAAAATGTGCTTAAGAAGCAGATGCCCTGCCATAAAAATAACCGAGAAGGCTGAAATTAACAAAGAAAAATGCAACGGATGCGGTATTTGTGTCAGTTTGTGTTTAACGGAAGCAATAGAAGAAATAGAATAATTTGAATAATTTTAAAAACTGCAAAAACTTTTTTGCAGTTTTTTTTAAAAGGTTATTGACATATGTCAATATTGATGTATAATGAAATTATAAGTGACATATGTCAGTAATAAAGGAGGAATAGAAATGCCACGTAGAGATGGAACCGGTCCTATGGGAATGGGACAGATGACAGGACGAGGTTTAGGTTTTTGCGGTAATAGATTTTATGGCAGGAGAAACTGCTATGGAACGGGTTTTGGAAGAAGAGGATTCGGACCCGGATATGGCGTAGGTTATGGATATGG
>DNNJ01000055.1:6523-8533 GCA_003487955.1 Clostridiales bacterium
GCAGGATATTTCAGAGAAAGAATTTTTGAAAAACCAAAAAGAATTCTTAGAATCACAAATTGAGCTTATTGAAAGAGAATTAGAAGATTTGAACGACGATTAGAAAGGTTGGAGGTAAAAATGAAAATAGCAATTCCAACAGAAGACAAGTCAATTAAATCAAAAATTAATGATTCCCTTGGTCGGGCACCGTATTTTCTTATTTATAGCACTGTTACTAAAGAAAGTGAATTTTTAGATAACAGAGCTTTAGTAGAGCAGGGCGGTGCAGGAATCAGAGCTGCACAAGTTATTGCAGACAATGGTGTAAGAGCGGTAATAACCAATCGCTGTGGTGAAAACGCAGAAAAATTATTCAGGAGTTCTGAAGTTTTTGTTTACAAAGCCAAAGAGGGAAATGCAGAAGAAAATATAGCATATTTTATTGAAAATGAACTCTCCTTGTTAAATGAATTTCACTCAAGCTTTCATGGCTAAGAAAAATAAATATTGACATATGCCGATTATAATATATAATTCATTATTGGCATATGTCATAAATATGGAGGAAATTATGAAAATAGCAATTCCGGTAGATGATGGCAATATATGTGTATCATTTGGCAGAACACCATACTTCATGCTTTATGATACAGAAAATAACAAAAGCAGGTTTATTAATAACAGTGCAGCAAACAGTCAAGGCGGTGCAGGTATTAAAGCAGCTCAAATTATTGTAGATAATAATGCAGATGTGTTAATAACTCCAAGATGCGGTCAAAATGCAGCAGAAGTGTTAATAGCAGCTAATGTTAAAATTTATAAAGCATTAAATAATTCAATTGAAGAAAATTTAACTGAATTTAAAAATGATAAACTAAGCATACTAACTGAAATTCATGCAGGATTTCATAGTGACAGGGGAAGATAAAATGAAGATTGCTGTTTTAAGCGGCAAAGGCGGAACAGGAAAAACATTTATATCTGTAAACTTAACTTTTGTAGCCGGAAATTCAAATTATATAGACTGTGATGTTGAAGAACCTAACGGACATCTTTATTTTAAACCTAAAATTTTGAAAAAAGAAAAAATTTACGAAAAAATTCCTCAGGTTGATAAAGAAAGATGCAACGGATGCAGAAAATGTGTGGAATTTTGCAAGTTCAATGCGCTTGCCTATATAAAAGACAATGTATTTGTATTTGAAGATATTTGTCATTCCTGTGGCGGATGCTCCTTGATATGCCCCGAGAAAGCCATTTTAGAGAAAGACAAAGAGATAGGAGAAGTGCAGGAGGGTGTTTTTAAGGATTCTAAAATTTATACCGGAATTTTAAATACCGGTGAGGAAACAGGAGTAAGCATAATAAAGAAACTGTTAACAAATGCGAATAATAAATCATACACATTTATCGACTGTCCTCCCGGAAGCTCCTGCAGCGTAATGGAAAGTATAAAGGATGCGGATTATTGCATATTGGTGGCTGAGCCCACCTTATTTGGAGTGCACAATTTTAATATGGTTTATAATTTAGTTAAATTATTTGATAAACCTTTTGGCGCAGTTTTAAATAAATGCTTAGACGGAGAAAATCCGGCGGAAGAATTTTGTAATGAAAAAAAAATTAAAATTTTATGTAAAATACCTTTCGAGCATGAATTAGGCAAAGTAAACTCAAATGCAGAAATTGCATCAGTAAAGAATGAAAAATATCACAACTTATTCTCTTCATTGCTAAAAACTATTCAAGAGGAGGCAGGTAAATGAAACAGCTTTTAATCCTAAGCGGTAAAGGCGGCACAGGGAAGACAACCGTAGCCGGTGCATTTATCAAACTTTCAAATGTAAAAGCATATGCAGACTGTGATATAGATGCTCCTAATCTGCATTTAATTATGGAGCAGGAATCTAAGCCTGAGCATTCTGATTACTATGGATTGGATAAAGCAGTAATAGATAATGATAAATGTGTTGAATGTAATTTGTGTTATGAAAGCTGCAGATTTGATGCAATCAATAAAGATGATGG
>DNNJ01000055.1:8784-9788 GCA_003487955.1 Clostridiales bacterium
ATAAGCATGGTTCCATATAAGGCAGGAGATATGACATTATACAGGGAGCCTAAGGTCTTTTCAACTGCAGAATTGAAAATGGGGAGCGGAAATTCGGGACTTCTTGTAACAGAAGTAAAGAAAAATATGAAGCTGACTTCTGATGCAGACTTTGCAATAATTGACGGCTCCCCGGGCATAGGATGCCCTGTTATTGCATCAATAAGCGGAGTCAATATGGTTTTGATAGTTGCAGAGCCTTCTTTGTCGGGAATTAGCGATATGAAAAGGATAATTGAAACAGCAAATAAATTTAATACAAAATTAGCTGTTTGCGTAAATAAATATGACACAAATATTGAAAACAATGAAAAGATAAAACAATTTTGTCAAAATAACAAGATTGATTTTGTAGGCCAAATACCCTTTGATAAAAAAGCCGTGGAAGCTGTAAACAATGGATTGACAATTGTTGATATTGATTGTGCGGCAGGAAAAGCCGTGCGAGAAGTATATAAAGAGACAATAAAAATTTTAAGCAATTAGGAGAAGAAAATGAGTGAAAATTGTAATGAAAGCTGCAGTTCCTGCAGCCAGGAATGCGACAGCAGAAAAGAAGAACAAACTGATTTTTTGGAAAGACCGCACCCTCAAAGCAACATCAAAAAAGTAATAGGTGTTATAAGCGGTAAGGGTGGAGTAGGCAAATCATTGGTTACATCCATGCTTGCTGTAACAATGAACAGAAGGAACCACAATGTGGCAATATTGGATGCGGATATTACAGGTCCTTCAATACCTAAAGCATTTGGTATAACCGAAAAAGCAGGGGGTAGTTCTTATGGAGTACTGCCAGTAAAAAGCAAGACCGGTATAGAAATTATGTCAATTAATCTTCTGTTGGAAAACACCACTGACCCTGTTGTATGGAGAGGACCCATAATTTCAGGTACGGTAAAGCAATTTTGGACAGATGTAATATGGGGAGATATAGATTTTATGTTTATCGACATGCCTCCGGGAAC
>DNNJ01000191.1:0-1438 GCA_003487955.1 Clostridiales bacterium
TAAGGCTAATCTTATTATACTCTTAGAGAGCCGCGGAATCCCCTTGAGCCATAGTATGAAGTCATAACATGCATTTCTTCGACCTTTGTATATTTATCTTTTATAGAAATACCCTTTTTTCTAAATGCTAATCAGTATTTTTTTTATGTTATGTTAATTATCCACTTCCTTGATTTCAATCTTATTAAACCTAAGAATAATTTTGCTACTTCTTCTAAAATTGCTAATGCATATACCAGGTGAACGGGAAGTTTAAACAAAAATGCACCCATAATTGTTAAAGGAACACCTATAAACCACATGGTTGACCCTTCTATTATAAGTGAGCTCCTTGCATCTCCCGAGCCGCGTAAAATACCGACTATAATTACCATCCCCAAAAATCTGACAATAAATATAAAAGAAATAATATAGAGCATAATTAAAGTGCTTCTTCTTACTTCATTTGAAACATTAAACAATCCTAATATAAGTGGAGAAGTTAATGCCAAAATTGCTCCTAAAATAATACTGACATATAAAGAAATTCCCATAAATTTTTTAGCATAATCAATAGTTTGTTCTTCTTTTCCTTCTCCTATACTATTGCCAACCATTATAGCGGATGCACTTGCCATTCCAAAGGTCACTACCATAAACATATTACTTACAGTGTTGGTTATTTGAACGGCAGCTGTAGGTCCTGTACCCATACGGCCATAAACAACTGAATAAATAAGGCTGGCCATTGCCCATAATACATCATTTAATAAAACAGGTACAATAATCTTATAGGATTTTTTAACAAAATCCAAGTTTATATCTTTTAGTTCTGTTAAATTTGCTGCAAGTACTCCATTATCTTTATAAACTAAAAACACAAGTATTATCGTTTCAACTACCCTTGCTATTAATGTGGCAATTGCTGCCCCCTCTACTCCTAAGGCAGGAGCACCGAATTTTCCAAATATGAGAATATAATTAAAAAATACATTGCATAAAAGTGCCGCAATATTAACTATCAAAGGTGCAACAGTATTTCCTATTGAACGCAAGGAATAACTATATATAAAGGTTATTGCTGTAAAAATATAGCTGAATAATACTATATATAAGTATTTCCCTCCTAACTCAATAACTATAGAATCTTTATTAAAGACTGAGATTATTTTACCCGGATTAATAAATCCTGCTGCCATAAAAACTATGGAAACAAGCAAAACAGATACTACTCCTAATCCAAGCATTCTTTTAATATTTGTAAAATCCCTCTTGCCCCAGTATTGTGAAATAAAAACGCTGCATCCTCCGCATAAGCCAACAAGTATCATAGTAAAAAAGAAAAAGTATTGATTAGCTATTCCAACAGCAGCTATTTCTGTTTCCCCTAATTTTCCTACCATAATGGTATCTGCCATATTCAGTGAAGATGTCACCAAATTTTGAATCATAATAGGTA
>DNNJ01000191.1:1701-4508 GCA_003487955.1 Clostridiales bacterium
TACATTGTGCTTCTACTTGCCTCCAGATAATTATGTCGAATCATTAAAGAACTTTCCAAGATGTTTTTGATTCAGTCAATTACTATTATATCAGATGGAGGATAAATCTCTATATATTTTTCTCTTTTTTTGTCCAACAATTATTTTACAATAGGCATTTGTCTAAGATATTTGAAAACTAAAAAGCCAACCTCAACAACACTTTTGTTATCAAGGTCAGCTTGAATCGGACAAGTCTGTATAAGTACAGATTGCTCCTTTATGTTATACTTTTTACCAGCCGTTTACAACTGTATCTATACCTGTTTCCCTCCAGAATTTCTGCTTTATATCTACCACTTCCTGCTTAATTGTAATGCCGTGCAATAATCCAACCCTTAAAGTTTCTGATGTATCACCAAAGGTTAAATAAACTCGCTCCCGATCAATCTCAATATTTTTCAATTTTACGCCATATGCTCCATGGTAACCCCATTTGTAAAGTTTGTTTCCTATAATAAGTCCAAAAGTTGACACCACTATTTCCTCCACTGCAATTCTTACTTCACTGTTTGATGTAGAGACAGTTGCTGACGGCACTTTGAAAATGCAATTATCACAAATGAGCTTAGCATCGTAAAGAAGGCGGCTTTGTTTAATCACATAAACGAGAAGCACAATACCTATATTCCCAAAGATAAAGGCTGCCTGGTAAATAAGCTGCAAAGCAAACCATAGTGTCAAAAAAGCAGCAATTGCAAAAAATAGAGCATAATAATTACGTATTTTATTAATAGACTCCACTTGCTTCACTCCCCTTTTATTTTGCACTGTAAATAGTCTTATTTATATCCTGCAAAGGCTCCCCATACCTTTTTTTGATTGTCATATGCATCGAATTTAAAGCTTATATTGTTTTCGTCACCTGAAAAACTCATATCCCCAAGTGCATAATTGACCTTACCTGTTGCATAGCGATAAAAGTAATTTCCGTTCAGATATACTGAGCCGTTGTTTTCAAGATAAAAATCCGCATAACAGCCGTCAGAAACCTCTTGAGTCACAGTGACATTAAGAGTCAAGTCATCAATAGCTTTTTCTGTAGTTGTGTTATACATGGAAACAGTATAAGTCCCTCCAATGTTTTTAGGATAATCTGATTTTGGATAAAGGTCAGCTAAATCAAGTTTGGATTCCGGCAAGCTGAATTTCGCATTAAATCTAATCATGACATCTTCATTGTCACCCGACTTCTTAACTATTTCCATTTTCCTTGGGCTGCCGGCTAAAAGATGAGCCAATACTCTGAATTGGATTCTTGCCGCACCCTTTTCTGAAATTTTACTTTCCCATTTTTCAGGGTCTTCAATTCTTGATGGAAGATTATTAAACCTCAAAATTGCACCTGAAAAGTATGACGGTTCATTTCCTGCCTTGCTGTCTTTTACTGTTATAGTGACTATGGAGTTCATCTTTTTTTGAAAAGCAAATAATTCTTTACGAATTTCAGATTCCATGTTAATTTTATTTTCTATTTGAATACGGTGTAAAATATTGTTTACAATTCTTTCAGTTGTCATTTGACTGTAATCGCTGATTTCTTTCTTAATACTGTCGTTAAGTCCTCCCAGAGAGCCTGATGACCATGCGGTAGGACTGGCTTCTTTGCCATATTCCGCCACAGTAAGTTCATCTTCTTCCCAAAATTGATTCGCATAACGTTTAATCTCGTCAGATATAGCCATGCCTGTCTTCTCCGGATCCTTGCCGGTTTCTACCATTGCTCTTATCAAATAAACCCACTCAGCAGTAGACCTTCCTTTTTCCTTATAATAAAGATTATAAGCCTTCTCATACATATCCGTTCTTCCTTGTATTGCGGTTGATATAAATTGATTTATGGCATAGTTTACAAGTCCAACTGAAAATAAACCTGCCGCCATAGATGCAGTACCGCTGAGAGAAGTAATTTTATCCATGTTGAATCCTACTGCAGTGTCAAACATCTTCCATACTGCGGCCGGTTTATCATCATTCATAAATGCATTAATAACCTCAATACCGGTCAATAAATATCCAAACCTTGTAACATTTTCCTTCAATCCTTCACTAAATGTAGGGACATATGAAGATAAAGCGGACGCAGCATCCACCAAATTAGTTGTAATGCTGCTATGAATAGAAACACTGTTTGAAATCAAGTCAAAAGAATCTGCATAGAAGGTATCCGGATCTTCAAAAGCATTTTCAAGCATTCTTATTGCCTCATTTACATTTGTTTCAGTTAATTCCAAATCATAGGTGTAAGCAAACAGCGCATTCCGAGTATTTTCGTTTTTAACTGTAAAGAGACCATAGGATGATAAATGAGTGGTGTAAATAACAGCACATTTTCTTTCTATATCATATTCAAAAACCACAGGCTCCCATTCACCGCTTTCAGTATTGTAATAAGCAGCAAAAACCTCATTATCAGGTGCAGTAAATGGAATTTCAAGTGTTATGACACCTGAAGGCTCATCACCGTTAACGCTGAAATCATAAGCAGTTACTGTAATTTCCTCTTCTTCAACAATAAATGGAGGTAAATCCTTTTTTAAAGTTATTTCTACATCAGTATCCTCTAAAACCGAGTCTTCTTCTATGATAAATGAAACCCCATCTTGAGAAACAGTCAAGTTTTCTTCTGACACCGTGCCGGTTATCTGTTCAGGCAGCTTAACTGCTGTATCAAAAGGCTTTTCTTCGGTCTTGCTGCAACCGGAAAAGCCGACCATATTAAATATTAATGAGATGATTAATAGTAGTGAAATTGTTTTATTTTTCAT
>DNNJ01000287.1 GCA_003487955.1 Clostridiales bacterium
GATGCCGGATGCTATGATAAGTGGAGTAAAAAGATGACTGAAATAAAAAGTCAAATACCCTGCCAAATGGCTATCTCCGGATTAATTGAATACCATGCAACCCCTCAACAGATAGAAGCCGGTTACGACATCGTCGACTATATCATCCAACAACTCAAAGCAAATAAAACTTACTCACAACAAAATAACCGGAGCCAAATACTACTTCACACTGAACAGCAATCATCCCCTATTCAATCTGAACAACCATTCCAATCCCAAACAGAAGATAACACAGAGCCTCGTAACAGCACCCCTTTCAGCCCCACACTCCAACGAATGATCAGCATAAACCCCTCGCTATTAACCCTCATAAACGAATTCCAATTGGTCGAATGCCCATGAAGCAGTAAAATAAGAACCCCGTTAATTAACGAAACAAATCGAAAAAATATACCTAAATTTGCAAGGAGAGCAAAATGAAATTGGTAAAGGTGGAAATTTTACTATTCAAAGAACGATCATTTAGTTTATGAATAATACCGAATTAATTATACTGGTTGACGAATTACGAGCTTTACCCAAAGAGAACGAATGGGTGGAGTTCAAATCCGGAAATGCGGTTACCAATGAAAGATTTGGAATGTACATTTCCGCTATCTCCAATGCGGCATGTATTCATAACAAACCTTTGGGCTATCTTGTATTTGGTATAGATGATAAAACTCATGCAGTGCAGGGCACTTCTTTCAGGTTTCATAAAAGAAAAGAAGGTAATTCAGAACTGGAACTATGGATCCGGCGATTACTCACCCCTTCAATTAAGTTCGAGTTTTTTCCTTGTGATTATGAAGGCCATTACCTCGAAGTGTTTAAAATACCGGCAGCCGTTGGTGAACCCACTCACTTTAAGAATACTCCGTATATCCGTTTCGGATCAAGCCTGACTGAATTAAGAAAATATCCCCAATACATCAAGGCAATTTATAACTCACAAGACGACTGGTCGGCCAAGATAGTTGAGAATGCCACAATCAAAGATCTCGATAGTGAAGCAATTTCCCTTGCAAGAGAAAAATTCAAAGAAAAGATGGCCGGAAAACCTTTCTTCGATGATATAGACTACTGGTCGGATGAAACCTTTCTCGACAAGGCGAAAATTACCCTCAATGGCAAAATCACCAACACCGCTATTATTCTTTTGGGAAAACCCGAATCCTCACATTACATTCTTCCAAGCGTAGCGCAAATTACATGGAAACTCGATACAGAAGAAAAAGCATACGAGCATTTTGAAATACCTTTCCTCATTTCCGTGAATGATGTGTTGAAACAAATACGGAATGTCAAATATAAATTCTTCCCCAGTAATCAGCTCATTGCCGTTGAGGTACAGAAGTATGATCCTGAAGTTATACTTGAAGCATTGAATAATACCATTGCACATCAAAACTATAGCTACTTCTCCCGTATCATCGTAACTGAACAGACAGGAAAACTGATATTCTCCAATGCCGGAAATTTCTTTGAGGGAAGTGCAGAGGATTATACCACGGGAAACAAGACTCCACAGAGATATAGGAATCGATGGTTGGCCGATGCGATGGTTACCTTAAAGATGATCGACAGCATGGGATACGGTATCCATAAGATGTATAAAAGCCAGATGCAACGATTTTTCCCTTTGCCGGACTATTCAAAGTCAACTATGGATGAGGTAGTGCTTGAAATATATGGCCATGCCATTGATGAGAATTACTCAAAGCTCCTGATCGAGAAAAAAGGCGACATCGACCTGACCGATGCCGTGCTTTTGGATAAAGTGCAAAAGTCACTTCCTATCAATGATAAAGCAGCCCAGAGATTAAAACAAAAAGGATTTATAGAAGGAAGGAAGCCAAACTACTTTATTTCCTCACAGATAGCCAGGATAACCGACAAAAAGGCCCAGTACACACGTAATAAAGGATTAGATACGGAACTACTCAAATCATTTATTCTAAGGCATATCGACATACACGGCTACGCTACCAGAAAAGAAATAGATGAATTACTATTGGATAAATTACCGGATTATTTGGATGAAGAACAACGTAAAAAAAGAATTGAAAATATTTTACAGCAAATGAAAAGAAATACAATTAAAAATATTGGAACACGTACCAACCCCAAGTGGGTTAGAAAATAGATTTGTGAGGAAAATAGGGATAAATAAGGGAAGAAAATAGTAGTTTAAGGAAAGAAGATATGTGTAAGTATATGATATTTAGATCGATATTGTTGAGTAAATAAGGGAAGGATAGGGAAGAAATAAACTGATTTAAGGGAAGGATTAGAGATAAATTAGGAATAAAAATAACAATTTTAGGGATAAAAATTTATTTATTCTTTGATAATGAGAATTTTAAAATTATCGGATTTAGAGATAAAGTAGAGATAAACAAGGAATAAAGTAGGGATACATTAGGAAAGGAATAAGCCTTATAGGCTTATAAAACTAAATAAAATAGAGGGAAGACTTTATGTATATATGCAATCACGTTATTAATCATTCCAGATTATGAAGAAGAAATGTTTTATTATTACGCCTATTGGCGATGAGGGTTCAATAACAAGAGATAAAGCGGAAGGTGTAATTGAGTCGATAACTCCGGTTCTTGAAGAGTTAGGTTTTGGTTTTGATATTCCTCATAGGATGGCAAAACCTGGATCTATTACTAAGCAAATATTAGAATGTATTCTAAATCATGACTTGGTTGTAGCAAATCTTACCGAGTTAAACCCTAATGTCATGTATGAATTGGCCGTGAGACATTCAACAGCTAAACCAGTGATAACCATTGCTGAATTTGGAACAAAGTTACCCTTTGACATTACAACGGAAAGAACGATCTTCTACTCTAACGATATGAGGGGGGTACCAAAACTGCAGAAGGAGTTGCGAACATCCATAACTTCTGTTGATTTTGAACAACCGGAATATGACAACCCTATTTATAGGGCGCAAAGGGATTTTAAATTTAAAGAGGTAACAACCGAGAGTAAGGAAGTGTATATAATTCAGCAATTAGACGAGATAAAGAACATGCAACAATATATCAATAGTTTTTTTATTTCACGATCTAATTATAATGTCAATAATGGGGGAATTAGGCTCATTAAGGTTTCTAAAAAATTCAATCTTGGCATTAACGCACTAGTCGAGTTTCTAATCAAAAATGGCTATAATGTAGAAGCAAGTCCAAATGCAAAGATTTCACAAGAGGCATATGAACTTATCGTTGAAAATTTTGGTACTAAAAATGATGATAATGTAGAATTTTAAGTGTATTATGATCCTGAATCCGTACCAGTGAATGACTAAGTAGATGATCAAGTACGCGACCAAGTAAAAGAGTTCTGGTTACTTAGCTAAGAGGATTGCAGATGAAGAAGAAAAGAGAAGAAAAGAGAAGAAAGGCTTATATGAAAATGATGATGACAGCAGAAACTCGTGCAGGGCTACACAGAGACAGCGTAGAATGTATTGAGATTTATAGAATAAAGATAAATAAGATCGTGGAGCTATGGAATAACGTTCCTAATTCCTTAGATGATCTCCTTAATATAGATCTGTTTATCTCTATGAAGTTATGTGATCTATTTGTACTAATTAAACAATATACACAAGCTGATCAACGTTGGGAGGGAATATGTATTGCCGGACACATTTATACCAAAATGAATGAAAGCCTTAAGAAACTTATAGGTTTTAATGAGAAAGGAAATAGTAATAGTTATTGGATAAAGGTAATGGGGGCGTATGCGCAAAATGATCCTGTATTATACCCTGAATACATAAATATCAAAAAGGAACTGATTGAATACGCACAGGATAAATCAATCCAGAATTATATAAAATTAATACGTAACACGGATGTCCATGGTGACGAAAATTTAGACTCTTTTACCCTATTTAAAATATTGAAAGAGATAGATATTGACTATACATTCAGATTGTTCGTTGAATGGGGCAAGCTCTTACGGAGAACGTCATTTTTTGTGTCCGATTGTTATCAAAAAAAATTTGAGAAATTAAAATAGAAAACATATATGCAAAAGATAAACATACCAGATC
>DNNJ01000007.1 GCA_003487955.1 Clostridiales bacterium
ACAATAAGTTTTTAAAAATCATGAAAATCTGTTTTTTGATAACTTTACTTTGTGTTTTTTCAATCAAGGCAGACAATACCTATTCCCAATCAAAAACGGTGAGCGCTGAATTAAAGAACATTACACTGAGAGAGGCATTACAAGAAATTGAAAAAAACAGCGATTACCTCTTCCTTGTTATGGACAACACAGAGAGTTATTTAACAACTAAAGTTAACATCTCAATCAACAATAAATCAATGGTAGAGATACTCGATCTGTTGCTTAAGAATACCAATCTGACCTACTCAATTGTTAACAGACAGATTACAATTTCGAGAAAACCGGGTATTGCTGAAAATAAGGAGATTGATGTAAAAACAAGCATCAAGGAAGTTCAACAGACAGAAAAAACAATTACAGGAGTGGTTACCAATGCGAATGGAGAAGCCATTATCGGAGCCAATATAATTGAAGTGGGAACTCCTTCCCATGGAACTATTACCGACATTAACGGAAGATTTACACTAAATGTAAGCAACAATGCATCCATTAAAGTCTCATTTATAGGATATCTGAGTCAAACAATCAATACTATTGGGAAGACCAGCTTAAATATCACCCTGGCTGAAGATACTCAGGCACTTGAAGAGGTGGTGGTGGTGGGCTATGGCACCCAGCGGAAAGAGAACCTTACCGGTGCCGTCTCCACCGTGGATGTGGAAAGGACATTAAAAGCACGGCCTATAACCGATGTGGGACGAGCACTTCAGGGCTCTGCTCCTGGTCTGGTTATAAAAACTACTTCCGGGGTATTAGGCGGCTCCCCTTCAATTCGTATCAGAGGTACAGTTAGCACAATTGGGGGAGGATCAGGGAATCCTTTGATTTTAGTTGATAACGTTGAAGTTCCTGATTTATCTTATGTGAATCCGGATAATATTAAATCAATTTCCGTATTGAAAGATGCGTCCACAACTGCAATTTATGGTGCGAGAGCAGCTTTCGGAGCCTTATTGATTACAACTAAAAAAGGAGACAAAGACCGTGCGCCCAGGATTACTTATTCGAATAATTTCTCATGGTCAACGCCGACGGATGTACCCAAACATACTCGTGCTGATTTAAACCTGCAATATTCTTTAGATCAGGCAAATGCATTAAGAGATAAACCTCTTGAGGAGCGTGGTCAGGTAGGATACTATTACAATGCAGATGTCATTAAAAAAGTCAAGGAGTGGATTGACACCTATGGAGATGGAAAAGGGCTAGGACGTGAAATGGTGGAAGGACGAGATTTTGATTACAGACCTTCTGGCGGAGTCTATTATTATCGTCCATGGGACATTTATAAAATTTATTATAAAAACTGGACACCTCAACAAAATCAAAATATCAGTGTCAATGGCGGAACGGAAAAAACCCAATACAACTTATCTGCTGCTTATATGAATCAGAAAGGCATCCTAAAGCTGTTTGATGATTTTTACAGAAGATATAATATTTCCGGATACCTGAGTACCGATGTAAAAGACTGGATTACATTACGGGGGCAATATATGCTCTCTAAAGTCCGGGAAGAATCTCCTTTTACCTACGGATCAGAAGTATATCAGCCAATTTATTATCTGTACAGATGGCATCAGGTATATCCCTATGGCACTTATAACGGACATGAATTCAGAGGGGCTGTGAATGATCTAAAATCCGCACGGCCTGTTGAAACAGATAGAGACTATAGCCGGTACGTGTTAGGGACTACAGTAAAACTAGCCAAGGGCTTAACTGCCGATTTTGACTATACGTATGCACAGACTTATGTTACCAATCACACGGTTGGTGGTTACATCAGTGGCATTAACCAGTGGAATGTACCGAAAGACAAAAAATTAGATGAGTTATACGGCATTTATACTTCTGCTTCTTATGATTATGCGCGTTATACTTCTTCAAAAAATATCAGAAACACATATAACGGATATTTAACATACGAGAATAAGTTTCAGAATCACGAATTAAAAATAACGGCTGGTACAAATATCGAAGATGCAGAATACATTTGGATGTCAACGCGCAGAAATGGCGTATATGATTTTGATAAAGGAGAGGTGAATCTTGCCGGAGGGGATCAATTAGCCTCTTCAAGCCATTCATGGCGGTCGGTTGCCGGTTTTTTCGGCAGGATCAATTATTCATTTTTAGATAGATATTTATTAGAAGTAAGTGGCCGTTACGATGGATCTTCCCGATTCGAAAGGGGTAAAAGATGGGATTTTTTCCCTTCTCTATCCGCAGGATGGCGAATGGGTGAAGAATCTTTCATGAAGCCGTTAAAACCCATCTTAAGTTCGCTGAAAATAAGAGGAACATATGGTTCCGTTGGCAATCAGGATGTCCCCTTGAATTCGTTTATTTCCACTTTAAAAGCCTTTACTCCGTCAGGCGCAGGGAATTATTGGTTAATAAACGGCAACTTCGTCCCTTATATTAGTAGCGGACCGACTTTAGTGAATTCGGATCTGACATGGGAAAAAGTTGAATCATTTGATTTGGGTTTGGATGCCGGCTTTTTAGATCAAAAAATAAATGTCACTTTCGATTGGTATAATCGCAAGACACTCAATATGCTTGCTCCTGGTGAAACAGTACCTTCTACTGTGGGAATTGCAGCTCCGAAAAGAAATTTTGGAGAGTTGGCAACCAAAGGTGTTGAGTTAGAAGTTAGATATAATAAACGGTTTGAAAATGGTTTACGTCTATTTGTTTCAGGACAATTTACAGATTACAAGACTGTTGTGACAAAATATGCTTCACCAAGCGACCCTCGAAATTCCGATTCCTATTGGGAAGGTAAAGTGCTGGGGCAAATATGGGGTTATAAGACAGATGGTTTGTTTCAAAAAGAAGATTTTGTTTGGGAAGGTGATCAGATAAAACAGACTATCCTTGAAAACGGACTATCGAAAAACACAATGGCGCCGGGAGTTCCCGATCAATATATATTGGAATCCGGTTTATTTAAATTTGGCCCGGGAGATGTGAAATTTAAAGATTTGAACGGAGACGGAGTGATTGATTACGGGACTAATACAGTTGGAGATCCGGGAGACAGAACAGTAATAGGGAATACAACACCTCGGTATCAGTATGGATTCAGGTTTGGAGGAACGTGGAAAGGATTTGATGCCGATGTTTTCTTCCAGGGCGTAGGAAAACGTCATATATGGGCCACGGGAAATATGGTACTTCCTGGTTATTATGCCGCTGAAGCCAATTTTGCTCATACGTTAGATTACTGGACCCCGGAAAATACAGGAGCATTTTATCCAAGGCCATTGGAATATAGTCAAACCGCTAAGTGGAACTACCTTCCCAATGACAGATATTTATTAAATGCAGCCTATATGCGCTTAAAAAGCCTAAACATTGGCTATAGCCTGCCGGAGAAATTATTAAAATATGTTTCCGTTGAAAAATGCAGGCTCTATTGTAATGGAGAGAACCTGTTTGAATTTGATAAGATGGGCAAAGTGCCTATTGACCCTGAAATAGATTGGGTTTACGGTGTTACGGCTAATGATTCCCGTTCATTCGGACGCAGTTATCCGTACCGCAGAACAATTTCATTCGGATTACAGGTAGAATTCTAACAAAAAAGAAAGACATGAAAAAAATATTTTATATCATACCGATTTTATTTATTTCGCTTATTGCCTGCAAAGATTATCTTGACAGACCCGGATTAGACCAATTTGAGGATAACGAGTTTTGGACCAAAGAAGAGAATATAAGATTATATGCTCAAAAGGGTTATACCGCATATTTTTATGGGTATGGCAGCGGATATGCATGGGGCAATTTCTTTACCGGAGGTGCTTGGAGCGATGAATATAGCTCATCGGCAATATGGACGCAAAATACGGCCACATCGGGCAACGGTTGGTCATTCTCATGGGTGAGATGGGCAAATATCATGATTGAGAGGATTGAAAATATGGCCGATCTTTCTACCGAAGCCAAAGAGCATTGGCTGGGCATTGGACGTTTTTTCAGAGCTATGGAATATTCAGATCTTGCTCGTGCATTTGGAGATGTGCCATATTTCGACCGTGTGGTTTTGTATAATGATTTGAAGACAAGTTATAAAAAAAGAGATCCGCTCTCCCTGGTAGCAACAAAAATAATGGAGGATTTTCAATATGCTGCTGATAAAGTCAGAATAAATGACGGCCTTCAACAAATTAACAGAAATATAGTATTGGCTTTTATGTCAAGGGAGATGCTATACTTTGGGACATTCTTAAAATATCATAATATTGATATGGATGTAGGCAATCAACTGCTCGAAAGGGCTGCCTGGGCCGCTGAACAATTAATCAATGAAGGGCATTATCAGATAAGCGACGATTATCGGGCTATTTTTAGTTCGGAAGATCTGTCGGGCAACAAGGAAGTCATTTTATATCGTCAATATGAGTCTGCAAAAACATCTCATTGCCTTGTTTCATATAATAATTTAGAGCCTCAGACCGGCACAACCCTAAAAGTTGTAGAAACATATCTTTCTACAGATGGGTTGCCTATCAAACAATCTCCGGTATATGATTATGCATCTGATAACGGATTTAGATTCTATGACGGTCAATATAAAAACAGAGACCCGCGCATGGCTGCAAGTTTAGTGGATTCTATCAGAATAAGTGGCCCTAATGATGCATATTCGTCTACAGGTTTTTTAACTTGGAAGTTCCTTCCTTATGAAGCAAATGCCAAAGATTTAATATATAATGGTTCGACGAACACCACAGATGCACCGGTAATAAGATACGGGGAAGTGCTACTGAATTATGCAGAAGCCAAAGCTGAACTGGGCCTGTTTGATCAGGTAGTCGCCGATAGGTCCATTAATCTGTTGCGCAAAAGGAATATCAGAAAAAATAATCAAGGTGATATATTACCGAAACTGCCGAAAATGACAGTTTCCGGTAACAATATCCTGGCAAATGGTATTGTTCTGGATGATCCTGACAGAGATCCTTCAGTGCCTCCTGTCATTTGGGAAATACGCCGGGAACGAGCAGTTGAACTATTATACGAAGGATTCAGAAAAAGTGACCTGAAACGGTGGAAAAAATATGAGTACCTCAGAACAACCGAGACGAACGGGCCAACCACATTGAGTAAAGGTGCTTATATAGATATCGATGCCTATAAGGCAAAATATTCTGCCAAACAGATTGCGAATATGATGAAAAATGTTCATTTTTATTACCCGGATCCTGATGATCAATCGAAGGCGTTTGTATATAATCTGTACGAAAATAATATGAGACGCGACTGGGTTGCGGGCAATTCATATTATGAAAGGCAGTACCTCAAAGCAATTCCTTTGGATCAGATCAAACTCTACAAGGATATGGGATTTGAATTGGCTCAAAATCCCGGATGGGATACTCTCCAGGAAGAATAAATAATGTTTTCACGAAAATATTCAAACGCACAACGTGATTATGAACCACGTTGTGCGTTAATAATTGATCTCCGGAAAGCAAAATAATAATCAATGAAAAAGAACCTGTTATACTGCACAATACTGGCTGCATTGATCCTGATTGGTTGCAGCAAGGAGAGTGACGTTCCGGAAGTGCCCAGCCCGGTGCCGGCGGAAAAACTGATCTTTCCCCCGAAAGAGATGCGGTCGGTCTGGATCACTACGGCCTGGGGTCTCGATTGGCCTATGGGGAAATATGATGTCCAGTCACAAAAAAATCAGTACATCCAATACCTCGATAGGTTTCAAGCCCTCCATATCAATGCCGTGATTGTTCAGGTCAAGCCTATGGGGGACGCCTTTTATCACTCTCCGTATGAACCGTGGAGTGCTTCGATTACCGGTACCAGGGGGCAGAATCCGGGGTATGATGTGTTGCAGTTCATGATCGATGAAGCACACAAGCGCAACATGGAGTTCCACGCCTGGATGAATCCTTACCGGATTGCCACACGTGCAGGCAATAGTACGCCATACCCTCCGTTGCATGCATCGATAAATGCGAAATGGGTAGTAAATCACGAAAAAATTCAAATCTACAATCCGGCACTGCCGGAGGTACGTCAGCGGCTTGCCGACATCGTGAAAGACCTGCTTACCCGCTATGAAGTGGATGGCATCCATTTCGACGACTATTTCTATCCCGCCCCTTCCTCAGCCGGGACAATGGTCTCCGATGCCGGCGACTATCAGCAGTACGGTGCGGGTTACACTACCATTGAAGATTTCAGGCGGGCCAATGTGGATAAAACCATAGAAGCGGTACACAACGCAATCGTTTCCTCGAAGCCGGAGGTTGTTTTTACCATTTCTCCTGCAGCCAGTCCCGACTACAATATGAAGACACTTTTCGCCGATGTGGCTAAATGGTGCAAGGAGGGATGGATCGACATCGTCATGCCGCAACTCTATCAGGAGATTGGAAATCAGTATAACGATTTTCAGGCCAGACTGGGTTGGTGGACACAGTATAACTACAAAGCTGTACCAATGGTGGGACATGGATATTATAAATTCGGAGATCCGCAACAGCCGGCAGCCTTTCAGTCGGCACTTGAACTGGAAAGGCAGTTGGAATTGACACGAAGAAATCAGAAAGTATTGGGAAATGCAATGTACAGTGCTAGATATATTCTGTTCAACAAAATAAACATTACCGATAAATTGGCTACAATATACAAGAACCCTACAGTTATTCCATTCCTGGGACGTGAGGTTGCAACAGCACCTGTCAAACCGCAGAATATAAAAATAGAAAATAACATGTTATCATGGAACAGACAGGGTGATTTGATTTCTGTTGTATATTATTTCCCGGACCAGACAAAAGAAGGTGTTGTTTTGTCGATAACAAAAGATACAAGCTTGCCGGTTTCCTCTTCGGGATTCTATTGTGTTACCACCATCAACAAAGACAATAAAGAGAGTGAACCATCCGATGCAGTAGAGAAAAAATAAGACAGAGATTTGCAAAAACAATTATGCCAATTGTCAGAGTTTTGCTATTTTTACCGTTTTATGATTCTATTACAAAACAATAGTTCGGTATTATTTCATAAGATCAACCATAACTGATTGGTTGTTAATAACAAATATAACTTTATAAATAGCTTTAATTTCGTGATTATTTGAATATCAAGTAAAATATAGCCGTGCAATCATTTAATAATATTCACATTGAATGAATATCAACCGGACATAAAATAAAAGAAAAGAAACAACTTGATAAATTGAAAGAATGCTTACATGGGTAAATCAATATGTATATTAATAGGGCTCATGCTCTCTTACCCGCTATTTTCCCAGGATCTTCAGGAGG
>DNNJ01000304.1 GCA_003487955.1 Clostridiales bacterium
TGTACAAAATGTGTCCTCTTTTGTAAATTATTTGCGTTGATAAATAAATATTGATTAGTATCCGGTAAACATTTCAACGCTATTAATTACCCCTTTGTGAAGTAAAAGTGTATTAAGAAAGCACCCTACTATATATAATAGAAATTTTATATAGTTGATAATTAATGTTTTAAAGACACTATCCGAAAAATTGTGTAAATGAAAAACTACAGGAAACGATTCTTGGTTTTCCGATTTCATCCCTAATTTTGTTTACATTTTATGCAAATGGATACTATTTTAGTAATTTATGGATGAATTAGTAAATTAAAAAACGTTAATTATTTGAGCCGGTAGCCGATATCTCATCGGGTTACCTTATCTATCTTCCTAAAAACATACTAAGTCATCCCTCATTCCGGAATTTCCATATTACCCGGATATCGCTGTTCAAGTCTGCCGACGTTTATCTGGGCAGAGGAGAGAAGATTTTAACAATCAGGAAACAAATAAAAAAGAGTCGATACTTTTAAGGAGAAAAATTTACGAACAGGATAAACTGTGTCATGCTCGTAACACTAATATTTCTCTTTTCGAACGCTCTCACACAAAAAAAGAGGGTTTTGAAAAGAAAATTATCCTAAAACCAATCTATTAAAAATAATTTAACTAAACTTGCAGGGGTAAACTTAAGGTTGAAGACATACACCATAGAAGAATTGGTGGATTTCATAAAATATACTATCTAATCAAAATGAAAAGAAATATCCTTTACTTATTCTTTGCAATATTATCATTTTCTACTGAAACAATTTTTGCCCAAAAAACAATTAAAGTAGCCTGCGTGGGAAACAGTATTACCTACGGTGCTGGCATTGTAAACAGAGAGAAGAACTCCTATCCGGCACAGCTTCAGGAATATTTAGGCGATAATTATGAAGTGAAAAATTTTGGGGTATCTGCTCGGACAGTATTAATCAAAGGCGATTATCCTTATGTAGAAACGGATGTTTATAAACAATCCCTCGCATATCAACCGGATGTTGTTTTGATTAAACTGGGTACTAACGACACTAAACCTCAGAATTGGAAATATCAAGATGATTTCTTGGAAGATTATCAAGCGCTTATTGACAGTTATCGAATGCTAAGTTCACATCCTCGTATTATTTTGCTCACACCGATACGTTGCTTCCTGCCGGAAGGTTCATCTATTAATGCACAATTCATTGAAAAAGAGGTAAGGCCAATGGTTGAAGAATTAGCCTGGAAAAATAATCTGGAGATCATCAATATGTTTAACATATTCGGTGATGAGTTTAAGGATTATCTTACTCCCGATAAGCTCCATCCTTCTTCCATTGGGGCTGGATTAATGGCAAAAAAAATATATAATTATCTTTCTTTACCACATTATACTCAAACAAAACCTATCAAATCACTCATTCCTCAAAACGCCAAGAAATTTAATTTTCATGGGTACCAAGGTTATGAATTCTATGATAGAGGCGTCCTATGTAAAATTGTTAGACCGTATCGTGATGCTAATGGAAAACCATGGGTGATTCGTGCACGTTTCTGGGGGCATGAACCCCAAACAGATATTGATCTTCTTGAGCAGGGTTTCTATATTACGTATTGTGACGTAGCTGATCTCTATGGTTCAAATAAAGCTGTTGAGCGATGGAATAGATTTTATAAAAAAATGGTCAAAGCCGGATTAAACAAAAAGGTAGTTTTGGAAGGAATGAGTCGGGGAGGTCTAATTGTTTATAACTGGGCAGCAAAAAACTCACATAAAGTAGCTTGTATTTATGCCGATGCCCCGGTAATGGATTTTAAAAGCTGGCCAATGGGTAAAGGTAAACCAACCAAGTCTGAAGACGATACAAAAAAACTTTTCACAGCTTACGGTTTTATGAATGAAAATCAAGCGATTGAATGGAAGCATAATCCGTTAGATTGGGCGGAAATTATTGCAAAAGCAAAAATTCCGATTATCCATGTAGTAGGTGACGCTGATGTAGTGGTTCCTGTTGATGAAAATACGGCTGTTTTTGAAGAGCGTATGAAAAATTTTAATGCTCCCATTACCGTAATTCATAAACCCGGAATCGGTCATCATCCTCATTCTCTTAATAATCCTGAGCCTATTGTCCGTTTTATTCTTGCTGCTACCGGACGAAAAAGTAATGATTGCACACATGCCTTACCTGGTAATGAGTTTCGTTCCGGAGCCGGTTGGGTAAAAGGATCAGATTGGCATAATGTCTCTGAAGATATAACGGAAACTTTACAAAATAAGAGATTGAAATTACTTTTATTGGGCAATTCAATCACACAAGCGTGGGGAGGAACACGGCAATTAATTACTACGTTTACCGGAAAGCAAGCAATGGACGAAGCTATCGGAGAAGGTACGTGGGAAAATGCCGGCATTTCGGGTGATCGAACGCAAAATCTCTTATGGCGGCTTCAAAATGGCAATTATAATATTTGCAAGCCAGAAAATGTAGTTATAGCAATTGGCATTAATAATTTGATAGCATCAGATACTCCGGAAGATACTGCTGAAGGAATAATTGCTGTAGCGGAAGAGGCACGGAAGCAATTTCCAGAATCTCGGATCATTCTTCTCGGGCTTTATCCGTCTGGTAAATATCAACAAGATCCAATACGCATCAAATGTGATAAAGTACATGACATATTAAGTTCTCATCAATTTAATCAAGTAGAGTATATTAACCCTACGGAATGGTATTTAGATAACAATAATGTTATCAGAGAAGGTCTTTATAGTTCAGATTATATACACATGACAAGTGAGGGATATAAAATTACAGCCGATAAGATCGTAAGGCTCTTAAAAAATTAATTTTTTAACTTGTTATTTTCAACAATAGTTCGTTAAACGTATCAGCTTTTGAGTAGTCGTTTTTGTTCTGTATCTATATCGTTGAGAAAGGAAATATGTAAATTCCGATAGTGTTTTTACGCAATTCTTTCTTTTCCCTTTCGTGTAAATTCACTATCACTATCCTGCATGAACGTCAACACCCGTAAGAGGGGTTATAAAACCGACTTACGGGTGCTTTACTGCAGTGCTGATTAAAACTTATCCGAATTATTTGATGACCCTCACCTTGTACACATCAATTTCGGGGATCGTTATTTTTTTGGTTGGATTTATGGAGTATATGTTGTGGGTCCACCAGCTTATCTCACCCTGGGTATAGATGAGATGATCCGCTTTTTCGTCGTAATAGACCGACTTGACATC
>DNNJ01000283.1:0-173 GCA_003487955.1 Clostridiales bacterium
CACTCTCAATTTCGCTTTAACGAGGCTGAATCGTCTCAGGGTGTGCGGTCACCCCTACGGCCTATCAAGTAACGCGACCTACGCTTCGTCCTGTCGGTTACCAGGTCAGGACGCAAGGCCTACTACCGGCGGGTGGTTAGCCCTTACCGGATAAAGACTTTCACTCTATCAGA
>DNNJ01000283.1:387-1628 GCA_003487955.1 Clostridiales bacterium
GCTTCGCTTGGCGCACTAACGTCCGCCGATTACCGACGGCCATGAACCTTAAGGCGCAAGCCGGGCGCGACCGCGCTTAGGTTCATGGCTGTAGGCGCGTATTCTACATAATTTAACTTCATTGACTTGTCATCATGATCGACTAACCGCGCCCCGAAGCGGTAATCGAGCTGTTGAACTAAACCGCTGCTGCGGTGGCTTTTGTTGTCAAGATAAAGGTTCTGCTACTTTCAAAAACTACATGATATTCATAATATAAGTTTCCACACTATTTCCACTTTTTCCTTTAAAATGATAAGTATCATCTTTAAAGGAGAGTGGTTTTTTTGTCTAACCTTCATGACAAAATGTCCAAAGACATGCAACTTCGTGGTTTCAGCCCTCGCACACAGTACAGATACCTCATGAATCTTAAATCCTTCGAAACTCATTTCGATAAACCCGCCTAACAAATGGGCCAAGATGAGCTCCGTGATTTTCTCCTTTTTCTCATCCGGGAGAAACAGGTCTCGAGTTCCTATGTGAACAGCATCTACAGCGCACTAAAGTTCTTTTTTGTCTCTACTATAAGCCAGACTTGGGATATATCGGAAAAGCTCCGACTCTGTCAGCGTTTGACTCAATAAAAAGCGTCGCTTTTAATAGGGATGAGATTATTGAAACTCCATAGCTGAATTCGACCGCGGTTTCGTTCAACAGTGTGTTTCCTACCTTGAGCTATCCCCAGTTTATTGAGACTTTGAGTTTTATGTGTCAAAGTCTTTTTTGTTCGCGCTCAAGCTCGGAAACACTTCTAGGTGTTATCTGAAGTAAAACCTCTTTTTTTATAAAGTTTTTTGTAGTATGCTCAGTTCACCTATTTTTTTAATTTCTTTAAATCCAAGTTTTTTATACAAAGATTTGGGGCGCCAATTACGTTCATCAGGAAATGAAATTACTTCTAATGCTTTATAATTGTTTTTCTCTGCTTCTTTTTCTAATTTTTTTATCAACTTAGAACCAATTCCGTTACCCGATACTTCAGTTCGAACTGACAAACATGTAATTAATAATTTATTACCGGTTACTTCCGAAACTGGATACCCTAACTTTGTGGCTATATCTAATGGAAAAGATTCCACAAATCCCGCAGGTTCCCGTTTATAATAAGAAATAACCCCAATTAATCTATCATCTTTCAATTGGGTTATGTAAGAATGTAAGTTTTTGCTTCTCATGTTTGTTTCTGTTAAACTAAAATT
>DNNJ01000283.1:1840-8555 GCA_003487955.1 Clostridiales bacterium
TAATAATTGAAAAGTACCCCACCCTAAAATATACTTTTACGTGTTGTGAGTAGAATTATAATGCGTAGAAGGGTGCGGTGAGATTCGTAGGGTCATCGAAGGGATAGCTATTCCTGAAGACATTTAATGAAGAGTATCGCTAAGAAGATATGCGGGCTTCATATGCCTTAACTATTTAGCCCCCTGAACACATTGTTTTCCATCGGCAATGACCCCTTTTGCGTGTAATATATTAAGGTGTCTGTATTATTGAACTTATACCTCTTATAAAGATTTGCTTTGCTTATTAATAAAGAAAATACTCCGGCAACTTATCATTTTCCTGTATATACTTATACGTCTTCTGTAATGCTTCCCTTGGTTTTACCCCTTTTTTCACCGCCTCGTCATATTCCCTTAACCAATACTCTTTCAGTTCGTATTCAAACAGCAGACTTAGGAGTACATACAGAGACACCTCACTGTTCAGCTTGACATTGTTTTCATTATAATATTTAATTGCCTTTTCATATTCACATAATGCTATATATAACCTGAAAACCATTTCAACCAAATTATTGATTTTTTCCTGACGCTCGTAATCGAAAGAATCGGAAATCCATGATTTCCTTGATGGATTTGGTTTTGTTCTATCCAATTCTGCTTTTAAAGCCACACACTGCTCAATAGCAATTTCTTTAGAATCAGGATATTTGAGATTCTCAACTAATACATCTATCAAAAAAGAGTGTAATGTTTCCCTATCAACTTTGCTATTCATAACCAGCGCAATAGCAGATTTTACTGACTCTTTGCTTATTCCGCTTCCAAGTTTTCTTTTAATAACAATATCAAGTAACACCGTTTGCTCTATACCAACCGATCTGAAAGGGTCATCCGTACTAAAAATATAACAACCACAAGCATAGCATAACATCTCATACAGTTTTTCAAGTAAATTAGTTGCGGTTCTTCCCTCTTCACCTTCAACTGAAATCCCTTGTAAACTCTTGACATAAGCTTTTACTTTAAATCTCCATTTTGGCCTCTCTTTTTTGTGCACAAAATTATTGGGAGCAAAGTAATACTGTTTATATGCATAATCAATAAATTGTTCAATCTCCGGCTTTAAATCCTTTATATTTGTTTGCCTATCCTGTTTTCTCTCAACCTTTCCAATACGTAAATATGCCTCGACATCCTGAAGCAATGCATCGATATCCTTGTCTTCACGCTGTTTCTTGGGCATGGACTTATACATTTCTAATATAATTAATCTCAAATCCTCCTCTTTATACCTTTTTAACAATTCTCTAAGTTCTGAGACCAACATCATTCATGCACTCCAGTCATTAAATACTAAATTCCTCATCTCGTAGCTTCTTACCCTTTTTACAAGGCTCCAGACTTGACTTCCTTGACATCAATACCACGCACTCAACGTGCTTTGAGAATACAAAAAAGATACCAATTAATCCTAGTATCCCCTTGACGACGGCATTATCTTCATTTGACACAGCACTTTTTATATTTCTTACCACTGCCACATGGACATGGATCATTTCGTCCAACCTTAGTACGGGCCGGCATCTCAATTATGACGTGAGTGGGCCTGGCCATGTAATTCAACTTTGAAATTTCACGATTTAGATTCTACTCCAAAGCAAGTATGCTACTTTCATCGTTTTTCAGCCTTTTATAATCCTTAATGATATAAAGCTTAAATTTAGCAGAAATCCAGAAGCAAACTCAAAAGGAGCGAAAGTTCCGCCGTTTCTGTCAGATTTTGAAATGATACCGATTGCGTTTATACTCTATCCACTTTGCGGCAATAACGTAAAAGCATTGTATCCAACTCCTTTTCCAATTCACATCACTAGCGTTGCATAAAAAGTGTTTTACGCAGAAGTGTTGCTTTATCCATTTAAAGAAGAGTTCTATCTGCCATCTATGCCGGTAAATATCCCCCAGTTCTTCCGGACTAAGTTAAAGTCATTTGGTGATGATTCTAATCGGATTACTTTGCGTGTCAGTCACTTCAATCAAGCACAACTTGTGTTTCATCTTTTTTGCGCTAGTGCCCAATTTAACAATCCGATCGCTTTTGACGGAACTATCTTGATGTACAGGCCGGTTCTCGATAAGCTCGATAATAGCATTATTTTTCAAGCGGGAGACAAACCGGGCGCCTTTTTGACAATAGTAGTCAAATATCTCGTAATCCACATATTCACGGCCAAACACATTCAGCGCATTATCTGTCTCAATCACTAAATTACCCATCTGTTTTCTGTCATTCTGTTTGGCCGGTGTAATAATTGCGTCTTCCGGAATAGTGACGCCATTAATGAATCTTAAAGATAAGTGGAGTTTAACACCGCTTTTCGTTTTTCTAAAAATCGCCCAGGGGTATCGGGTTAGGCAGAGACTAATCGTAGAAGAATCAATGATTCCAATCGCTCCCAATTCCCGGTTGACTTTGTTTATACCCAATAGTTTTTACGGCTTTTGACATTATTTCCATAAACAACGACTGTATTATATTGGTTGGCAAGTCTTTTAGGCGTCTGGAAAGCTGTGCCGCGCTAAAGGAATCAATCCCGATTTCTTTACTGAATCTATCGTCATTAAAATTGTTGCTGATTTCCCGTAAACTCTGGTTCTGTTTAAGTTGGGCACAGATGATTACCTGTATTAGCTGAAGAGTGGTTAGCTTCTTTACATACTTATCAACTCCATAAACGATTAATTCTTGCGTTAGGGTTTTCCGGTTTTGGTAGCATTGGTTACTTCCAAGATTAATTTATTTGTTTCTTCTACCGTAGTTTGAATATTGTAACAAACCTCGACCTTTTGGTTGTTAACCATGGCTCTTGCTATTTTAAAATTTATTCCACTACTCACAATGAAAATTTAAAATAATGTGCACTAAGAATTATACTCATAACTTATTACTAACATCTCTTATTATCTGTATATTACCTACAGATACTTTACTCCATAAATATAATGCATAGATAATCATGATTATTTCTTGAAATCCAATCGCTATATACTGACTTGTACTAGTTGCTAACGATATGTGATTCACAAAGTCAAACAAAAAGTGCCAGATTATCACTGGGAATAAACTCTTTGTAAGTATGACAATTTCAGCAGCAAGAATTCCGAACACAATAGCATTAATAATTTGTAGTAATACCTCCACAATGCTTTTTCCTGCCAATATGCCGGCTATATGTCCAATTCCAAATACCAAAGCAGAAATCACAATTGTTTGCGTAACAGAGTAGTTATCTTTAAGCAACTTTAATATAATGCCTCTGAAATAGAGTTCTTCCGAGATTCCAACCATTAATGTAAAAAAGGCAAGCACGCTGACATATGTAAAACTTTTAAAATCAACACCAACCAGCATAAGAGGTAACTCAGAAAGGATTAACGGTATAAATAACAGTGTTTCCCTTAAACTTCCTGGTTCTGTTTTTCTCAATCCAATTTCATTGGCATAAACTTTCCTTTTGCATACATAGACGATTGGAATAATTATGGAAAGTAACATAAAACATCCCTGCGTCAGAAATATCTCAATCTGGTTCATTTCAAATACAGTGGCAATTACACCTGATACCACTGGAAAAATCAACATTACTATTGTCCATACAATTGATAACAAAACAGGTTTCGTTTTTTGCATTTTTCTACTCCTTTATCTGTATGTAATCTTTACTTCGTTATTTAATTCATGATATCATAATTGATAAATTTTGATTCTACCTAAACAAAATATGGAAGCTCCAGGGAACAGCTCCGACATTGCCATTTCCTAATCGAGGTAGGGAAGCGGATTACTCCGCTTCCCCTCACAGCCCCCGGCGTGCAGTTTTTCCGCACTGGGTTCTTCGACAAGTCTTGCTTCCGCATCTGGCTTGACCCAGTTCGCTATTACCTTCAGTGAGGTTTGCATGCTTATCCGCCTCAAGTGCGGGGCAATGTTTCCTTTGAAGGTTACGACTTGCCGTCGACTCCTTCCCCATGTGGACGGCAACGAGGCTGAATCGTCTCAGGGTGTGCGGTCACCCCTACGGCCTATCAAGTACGCGACCTACGCTTCGTCCTGTCTGTTACCAGGTCAGGACGCAAGGCCTACTACCGGCGGGTGGTTAGCCCTTACCGGATAAAGACTTTCGCTCTATCAGAACCGCCAGGCTTCGCTTGGCGCACTAACGTCTCCAAGTTTACGAAGTGTCTGAACCTTAGCCAGACCTGGCTTAGGTTCAGGAATTTGGGTGAAGTGTAGCGGAACCGTAAACTCATTGTTATAGGATGTGATGACGCTTATCGCCTCTACAATCCTTAATACATGTCCTAACTTTAAATTAATTTACAACAAAATACTTATTTACTTTGATTAGAATATCTACTTCTAAACATAATCACCCCAACAATTATTATCATAATAAAATTCATAATCAAAACCACAATACTTCCCTCGATTCTAGCTATTCCTCCCGTAAATAATTTGTTTCCTGCAAGAGTACAATTCCATAGATGTGGATAATCATCTGCCAATGAAACTCCCCCTAGATACAGGCAACCAACTGCATTCCAAATAAAATGTACAATGATTGGTGCTATTAAAGTCTTAGTATAAATAAGCAATAATGAAGCAAAAATACTCATAGTTAAAACATTTAATACCCCAATAATTCCAACTTCAAAAGCTCCGGGATGTAATGCCGTAAAAATAAGAGTACTTACAATAGTTGCAGCAATAATATTATGATTAGATTTAATAGTCTGGAAAATATATCCCCTTACAAGGTATTCTTGCATTATAACATTTATAAATACTGCAATAGCCCATATCCACATATGTTTTATATCATTCTTATTTTCAAAGTATATAACTCCCAAACACTTTAAAATCAATACAGTTGCTCCAAGCCAAATAACTCCTAAAGATATTCCTAAAATCAAGTCTCTGAATGGTTTCTCAATTAATTTAACATGAACTTGCCTCTTTTCAATTCCTTTTTCAAATATTAATGTAACTATTATTGTCATAGTAAGTGGTGTTAATTCCCACCACAATCTACTTGTTGCTGAATTCTCTTGAACAAGTGGTGGCTTGTCTAAAAAATCCATTGAGCAAATAGAAATAAAGATTGCCCACAAGATAAAAAATCCAAACACTTTTCCTATTGTTATTAGTATTTTTTTCAACCCTACACCTCATAAAATTTAAATTTTCTAAACATAATTTACAAGTACGTTATAAATAACTTCTAAAGCATCTTTTCCATCTGTACAACAATTCTTTTTATCAAACAAGACACCTAAAACAACTCCGACATCATCATTTCCTATAACGGTTTGGCTTCACGACGTTCCTGAACTGGATTCACAGAGCCCTTCTTCATGCACATTCTACAGAGACCTACTTCATGTGTATACTCTCGAGCCCTTGTGGGAAGCCGTTGTTAGCTGATATCGGACGCCCCGTGATTCAGAAGCGACCACGGATGGGAACTCCTTTTACTCTCCATTTAAAGCTCAATTTTGACATTTATAAATCAAAAACGCATTTATACTTCAATTATTGTATTCCTTAATATAATTTACAGCTTCCTCCATATCTACAACATATGGACATTCCGCTTCTTTAAAAGTGAAGGGATCCTTGAACGTCATTTTATAGCTTGTCTTTATTAGTATGTCTTTGTAATCATTTGGAGCAAGCTTATTATTCACACCTTTAAGTATTGCTAGAAAACCCGCTGCAACCGGAGATGTAGAAGAAAGTGAAAAGTATGGAATATTGTCACCGCCGCTTATATTGTTTTTCAGCTTCAGATATTTTTCATAATTGTTCATTCGCAGGGAATTATAATCATAATGCAAAACATTTAAATCTGGCTCCCTTTTACTATTCATATCACTTGATGAAAACATTCCGTTAATCCATAAATTATTTGGATTATCATAATGTATAAAAGTAGTTACTATATTATATTTCACAGCTTTGTTTACAGCTTCATCAAACCTTTGCCTGTTTCTTTCAGATATTGGAGCATCAGAATACGTCAAAATATCAATATGAATTTCAATAGCCCAATCTATTGCTTTTATCATAGCAGTAACTTTATTATCCTCGTTACTGCTGTCTAAAGTATTAAAACAGTATATTTCACATTCTGGTGCAATCTCTCTTAAAACAGTTGCCATCCAATAGCCATGCTCACTAATTTTATTCAATGACTCAGAGTTATTCAGAAAATCAATTGCATTCTTATATAAATCCTTATGCTCTTCATACCCAAAATAATGATCTAAAATACCAACTTTGATTCCTTTACCTCTACTTATATTATGTGCTTGCTTAACACTGTGAATTGTAAAATACGTGTCTCTGGAATTAGCATTCGAAAAGTCAATGTGCCAAGGCTGACCTTTTAACTTTAAAAACAAAACCACATTTAATACCATGGAAAGCAATAGAACAACTGCCACAATTTTTACAGACTTATGTTTCAATACAAAGACCTCCTCAAGAAAATCAATATAACATCTTTAGGTGTTCTCAACATTTCTATCATAACTTTATACGAAATAAAATTAAAAAGTACTAAACCATTTCAGAAATATTAATGTCTTCATAGACAATCTTAAAAATTCGCGACACGATGTCGCGTCCTCTGCGTCCGATTGCAGCTAACGTTTGGCATTGCCGACG
>DNNJ01000283.1:8766-8924 GCA_003487955.1 Clostridiales bacterium
TTGGCATTGCCGACGTCGATGAGGTTACAAGGCGGGCATTCCCCTTCGATCTACCCACCCCGCCGACTCGGTTAGCGAATCGATGGGGTCGCGTCTACTTCATGGCACAACTTGCTTGTCCGACATCATGAGTTGACTTTCCGCGACCCGAAGCGGCA
>DNNJ01000283.1:9160-9599 GCA_003487955.1 Clostridiales bacterium
CTAAACCGCTTCGCGGTGGCTTTTGTTATCAAGATAAAGGTTCTGCAACTTTCCACAACTACATGATATTCACAACATAAGTTTCCGCACTGTTTCTACTTTTTCCTTTAAAATGATAAGTATCATCTTTAAAGGAGAGTGGTTTTTTGTCTAACCTTCATGACAAAATGCTCAAAGACATGCAACTTCGTGGTTTCAGCCCTCGCACACAGTACAGATACCTCATGAATCTTAAATCCTTCGAAACTCATTTCGGTAAACCCGCCCAACAAATGGGCCAAGATGAGCTCCGCGATTTTTTCCATTTTCTCATCCGGGAGAAAATGGTCTCCAGCTCCTATGTGAACAGCATCTACAGCGCACTAAAGTTCTTTTTTGTCACTACTTTAGGCCGGACTTGGGATATATCGGAGATTCCAGGATGCATGGGCGAGCAATG
>DNNJ01000170.1 GCA_003487955.1 Clostridiales bacterium
CCAAGCCCAATCTTAGTAAACGTTATCATGCCCAGTATAATTTACTGGTTCAACAGACGCATCTTCGATTACGAGCTTTCGAGCACCCTGGAAAAGTCGTTTGTTCTGGACTGTTTAAAACGTGCTCTAAATGACCGCAAGCCAGAAATAATCAATAGTGATCAAGGAGGACACTTTACGAATCCTGACTATATCGAGCTTCTGGAAGAAGCTGAAGTTAAAATTTCCATGGATGGCAACGTTAAAATACGATCTGATCTATATCAATGAATTTGAGACTCCCAGAGAACTAAGAAGGGCTATTACGGCTATATCAATGAGTACAATACATACCGGCCACATTCCTCAATTGGAGACTTGTGCCCAGACCATGTTTACAATGGCGAACTTTCTCAAGCTGCCTGATAATATCAAAACTAGAAAGGAGATTAACTTAGAAATCCACTAAACGTGTCTTGACAACGGGGAGCATTATTTTATTCCCAGCCTTTGGGCTGTTGCTGTTGCACCTATTTCATCTGCCAATTTAAGCGCCTTAGCTCGCTCTTTTGCACTGTATTTATTTGCCATCTGTCAATCGCTCCTTATTGAAATGTATTTTATCATTTCCTTGCGATTTCAGACTGCACTTTTATCGTATCACTCCAATGGTTTCCGTTAGAACGGAATGGCGGTTTCCAATCACCGTACAGGCAGTATAATCTGTACCGGAATACTCAGAATATGAGAATTAGCATGGATTACCATTAGGGATTCTTTGGGAAAGAAGTGATTTATTATAAAGGATTCAGCTTATTGATATTATATTGCATATTTCCTGGAAAATAGGAGATCTAACGTTGGCGATGATTAAAAAAAAGTTTATTTAGAAAAAGATATCAGAAAATAGAATGGTTGTGAAACAGTATAAACACAACCGTTGGATAAAGGTATTTCCATAGCGACGGTTCCCTATTTAACTATAAGGGAATTTCATGATTAATTTCTATAGTTTTATAATAATAGTTTGAAATCTCATGACTACTATGTTTAGTAAATCCTGAACTTACTAATCCTAACTTATTAGCCTCTTGGGTAGAATATTGCTGAATTGTTTTTACTGTTATAGTTCCGTACATTTTAATTTTATGATCATTTATTTTATAAACATTCAATTCTTGGGCAAATTTCAAAACATCAACGTCACCATTAACCAAAAATGCATAGGATGTTGTCTTATCAACATCAATTACACGATCCCAAAAACAATATACTTCACAACCTATTTGAATATTACCATTCATATTCATATTGTTATTATCAACAATAGGTATTTTGGTGCTTACCCATAAATACTGATAATCGCCCAGTGCGTAAATTGGATTGTTGCTTGAAACAAAAATTATAAAAATCAAAACAGTTAACAACAATACTTCCAAGTACTTTTTTAATACCATCTGGTGGCAACTCCCTCCTAATGTATTAAGCAGCAAAAACTGCTGCTTAATACCATTAATACAAAAGAAATGATTATTTAGGGTTGCATATCCGCATAAATTTGGATTATTTTATAATAATAACTAATGCCGCCTGTACTTGATCCAGCACCGAATCCAGCGCCGGGCAAGCCAACTTCTACTGCCAAATCCAAACTATAGGTTCTGGTTGTTCTCACGTTTACAGGACCACTAACTCTGGCACAATAATCATTTATATACCTAGCACTTAGCGATTTATCTGTTACTTCAAAATCACTAGCACCCGTAGCTATCATTGCATATGCAGAACCGTCAACTACACTTTGAATACGGTCAAAATTACAATAAACTTCACAACCTACTTTTCACTTTTTTATATATTTGACGATGCATAAACAAAAACAAAATATAAATAATATCGACAAAAGTTGAGCAACTAGTCTACCTATTGAAAACACATCATCACCTCGCCATCATTTAAATTTAATAATTTTGATATTTATGGTTTATAGTAACCGTGTAAGCGCCGTTGGTTAAAGTCGTCCACAAGGTCCGGCCAAAAGTTCCAGCAGCATCATGTGCAGAAAATTCGCCTCGGGATCTAGCACTAGTAGTTCTATTATAATCAATATAACCATTATGAGAATCCATAAATGCTGGGAACAATGAACGTGCAGTTGTACGTGCGGTATTAATTTGTACATACCCTAGACCATACTCATAATCTGTAAAAAGATGAAACTCGGCAGCTTTATAAACACCATAATAATCACTTTGGAAATCATCTGTAGCATAATATATGGAACCCGGAGGATCTCGTAATATAGAATCAGAGTTATTTGTTTTTGTCGTTTTAGAAGAGAGTACAATAAAGCTCCCATCATTAAATTCAATTATTTTTGATTCATTTTCACCAATACTATAATTAACTTTATTTGTTTTTTGAGCTTTTATACATTCAAGTGAAAATAATATTCCGCTGCTAAGGCTGGATTCTCACTCAACATTTGTTGAAATTGTTTTGATTCTGGTAAATTTTCCGCCTCTAAGATTTTCCCTTCTTTCACCAACGCAAGGACCTTTTGGGAAATTATTTTAGATTGTTTCTGAATTGACGCCAAATCAATATTATTATTTTCACTTTCTGTAGCTGCTAAGCAAGAAGATGCCATCATAAAAGTTAAACTGATTGCTACCATTAGAATAATACTTAAACGCTTTATATTATATTCATAATTCATGCTATTACCTCCTCTTTCGTAAGGTTAATTAAACGATTAATTTTTACAGCAATTGCGGAGTTAATCAAATTACACCCATAGAACCACCCACCAGCAAAAAATTCTACATGTCGTTATACTGTGTGATTATTGCCTATTTTGTTATACCCGGGCTATTTGAAGTATTCTGTATATCCTACTGATACCAACTCTTAGCTACTCTTTACTTATTACATTTATCTCTTATGCATGATTTAGATTTCGAAATAAACCTCCTTCCCAAATTATATGTACTTTTCCTGTGGCCACAGTGAAATATTGGTATGCTTATATAGTACTATCTTAATTATTAAATTAATACATAATTTCCCATTTAATACATCAAACAGTCTAGAAACTACATATTGGGGCCTGAATGACACGAATCATGGATTAGCAACTAATTAATAATGCTGAAAACTAAAAAACGTCACATTTAGGCTAATATATGTTATTTTCAGGCCCATATATCAATTATTCAGGATTATGCGAAGGAGAAAGCAAGATATTGTAGAATAATGAATTTATATCAGGAAAATTAATGGCGGATATAGATGTGCGTTATTCAATGGTATATTGCTTTATTGATACCGTTGAGGCTGATTAAGCACCCGTGTAGATGGTAATAATCTCCATAAGAAAAAAGAAAATGGAGGTTAAGAGATGAGACAATCAAAAAACATTCTCACGGACAAAGAAATGGAATTGGTCAGTCTTCTGATGCAGGATTGCCAAAGCACGGG
>DNNJ01000407.1 GCA_003487955.1 Clostridiales bacterium
AATTCAAGGACCGTACCCTGAATTCTGAATTCCATGAGGAGGTAGCGATGTATTCGGAATTAAACAAGAAGTTAGAAGAAGTCCAACAAAAAATATACAGATTAAATAAAATTGACTCAATTCTTGAGGGACTAAGAAGCGATGAAGCTGATTTAAAACATAAGGTATATGAACTAAAGACAGTATTGGATAAAGAAAACCTCGATGTAGAAAAATTGGACAGTACCAATATAGTGTCTATCTTTTATTCGATTACCGGTAAATTAGAAGATAAAAAGGAAAAGGAACAAAGAGAAGCGCTATCTGCAAAACTTAAACATGACCAGGCAAATTATGATTTGTACAGCATACAGACAGAAATATCTAAATTGTTAGTAGAAAAAGAAAATTACATGAATTGCAGGGATGAATTCAATAGTCTGTATGCACAGAAAAAGGAATTATTAATCAGGTCAGATGCTTCTTCGGCAAATAAAATATTAGAGATAACAAAGAAAATAGATGAGTCAAAAAGAAATTTAAAAGAGCTTAGAGAAGCTGTTTCAGCCGGAAGCTCTGCAGTATACAGCCTCGATTCTGCTTTGGATAGTTTAGGTTCCGCTCAGGGCTGGGGAACGTGGGATTTGTTAGGTGGCGGATTGATTGCAGACTTAGCAAAACATTCTCATATTGATAATGCTATGAGTGAAGTTGAACAAGCTCATCATAATTTAAGAAGATTTAAGTCAGAATTAGCGGATGTAAGAATAAACTATGATATAAGGTTTGAAACAGATGGTTTCGGGAAATTTGCAGATTTCTTTTTTGACGGACTTATTGCAGATTGGTATATGCAGTCTAAAATTAATAATTCCTATGAAAGTGTGTCAAATGTCAAAAATCAAGTTACAAGCACAATTTATAAATTGCAGCAGATGGAAAGTCAGGAAAAACAATATTTAGAGAAGTTAGAAAATGAGTTAAAAAGTATCATTATCGGTAAATAACAGAAATAAATTTTGAAAGGCGGAATCCATCATGGAAAAGAAATGGCCTGATTTAGCAATAATTATTTTAATTTTTGTATTAACAATTTATTTTGGGGGTGTATACATAAATTCATCTTCACACGGGTATCTTGAATCTGCGATTTTGTTTTTATCAGCTGTAATTGCGGCAGGTTGTTTTTGGATTGGGCAAAACATTAAGAAATGAAAGAAATAATTTCAAAGTTGAATATACAAATATTAAAAGAGGACAAAAAATGAAAAAAGAAAATTTTAATTTTATTATAGCAGCTCTTATATTGCTTAATATCTATACGATATTTAAACTAAACAGCATGGAAAGAACATTGGATGACAATGTTCAGTATTTGGATAGAGAACAGAGAAACCTAAGTAGTGAAATTGATGATATATACTTTAATGTTGATGAAAAGCTAAAAAAGCAGGCAAGTATACTTGACAGCTATGATGTAACCTTTGGAGATAAATTAACAGAAGATTTGACTGTTCCCGTTTCTATATCAATAACACCTAAAGAAAACACGGATAATTTAACAGCTGATTTGATGATAAATGACAAAAGGTATTCAATGCAAAAAACCGGAACAACATTTACCGCTTCAATAAATGCGTATATATTTGACTCTTTTCAAATAAAGGTTATTTTAAACGATAACAGTACTGAAAAGATAGAAACCATAGATGATTATGATAATATGGAGCAAAAATATATTTTAGAAATACATGGAGATTTTTTAGGAAACGCTAAATACAGTTCCGGCAAGTATCAATATGACGGAGATATTGTCATTAATTCTTATGGACATTCAAATAATAGTGCTGAAAAAGTAAGTATATCAAGATATATTAACGGTGAAATTTCAGATGAACAAGAAGTAGATATTCAAGGAAATGAACCAATAATGCATTCTGTAAAGGATGAGGTTGAACTTTCTGCCAATGATAGAATTGAAATATTTATTAATGTTCAAGATAAATATGGTATTAATTATAAATACATTGTTAAGGCAGATGAAATCGACAGTGAAGGCAAGTTGGTCAGAAGGGTCCCTGAATGGACAAACGGCAGTTTGATGGAAATAAAAGATAAGAACGGCAAGATTTTGTTTAAGAGTGATTACATAAATAATTAATTAATTAATTGAGACTTAGAAGAAATATAGATTAATTGTATGAGAGTCCAAATCAGCTTTTTTTTATTAAAACATTTTAAGCAGAACTATCAAATTAGAGGACAGAATTAATTATACTGTTCTCTTTTAAATAAAAGGTTAAGTTTTTTGTCGGAAAGGCTTTATTTCTACTTAAAAATAATTTAAAAAACAAATAATTTTTGTTGACAGAATTGGTTTATCGTAGTAAACTCATTATGATAGATTTATCGTGATAAACCAAAGGAGGCTTTTAATGAAGGAATTTAAACTTTTTGATGCTGAGTATAAGTTTTTAGATATTATTTGGGAGCTTGAACCAATAAACTCTACTGAATTAGCGAAGATTTGCTTTGAAAAATTGGGTTGGAAAAAGTCTACAACATATACAATGATAAGAAAATTGTGTAGCAGAGATATTTTAAAAAATGAAAATGCCACTGTAACATCTCTAATAAAACGTGAGCAAGTACAAAAATATGAAAGCGAAGCATTGTTGGAAAAATCATTTGACAACTCACTACCGGCTTTTATAGCTACATTTCTGCAGGATAAAAAACTTTCTAAGAAGGAAGCTGAAGAATTAAAAAATATGATTGAGGAGGCTTCTAAAAAATGAGCAGATTGTTTTTAGTTGTATTAAATATGAGCATAACAGGCGGCTTTGTTGCTTTAGCAGTTATGATTGCAAGATTTCTTTTAAAAAGGGCACCAAAGATTTTTTCTTATGCACTTTGGGCTATTGTACTGTTTCGCTTAATATGTCCATTTTCATTTGAAAGTGCAGTGAGCTTAATACCTGCCAATAGAGCCCCCATACCTAAGGAAGCTATATACATGCAAAATCCTGCCATAAATACCGGCATAAAAATGATTGATATACCTGTAAATAATACTTTAGTGGAATCATTACCGCAAGTAAATCAAGCAGCAGGTGTAAATCCCGTTAGGGACACTATAGTAATATATGCAATAATCTGGTTGTTTGGAATTACCGTGCTATTATGTTATGGATTCATTACATATTTTAGATTAAAACAAAGACTTTCCACAGCAACATTGGTGCGTGATAATATTTACGAAACTGATCTCATAAAGACCGCTTTTGTAATGGGTTTTATTGAACCAAAAATCATTATTCCAATAGATTTGCCGAAAAATGAATTTGATTATATTATTAAACATGAAGAGACACACATCAAACGCTTTGATTATATAATTAAGCCTGTGGCTTTTATGGCACTAATTATTCACTGGTACAATCCTATTATTTGGCTTTCATATTATATGAT
>DNNJ01000180.1:0-7975 GCA_003487955.1 Clostridiales bacterium
GGGGATATAAGAAACAATATGTCATATGCTTGGATGTATGGCTGTGCAAAAATGGGAATGCATTTTGTTGCATTCGGACCAAAGGTACTTGCTGACCAATTGGATAAAGAAATATTGAAAAAAGTTAATGAAGTTGCTGAATATACAGGTGCAAAAATAGAAATATCCCATAGTGTGGATAGTGTTAAAGGAGCCGATGTTATATATACCGATGTATGGGCTTCCATGGGAGAAGAAGCATTAATACCTGAAAGAGTAAAATTACTTACACCATACAAGGTTACTATGGTGTTGTTAAAGGCAACAGGAAATGAAGATGTAATATTCTTGCATTGCCTTCCTGCATTCCACGATTTTGAAACAAAATTGGCAAAAGAGCAGATGGAATTAGGGTATGATATGAGGGAAGTTACGGATGAAGTTTTCAGAAGCAGACATTCGGTTGTTTTTGATGAAGCAGAAAACAGACTTCATACAATTAAGGCTGTAATTGTTGCTACAATATAAAATGTTAAATTTTTTTAAAGGAGAAAAAATGACACCAACTAAAGTAGTAATTGCATTAGGAGGCAATGCATTAGAAGATAAAAATCTTCCTTCAACAGAAGACTTAAGGCATTTAACTATTGAACAAGCAGAAAAATATATAGAAGAAGGTCATTTTGCACCTGGTAGTATGCTTCCCAAAATAACAGCAGCCGTAAAGTTTGCTAAATCAAGAAAAGGGAGAAAGGCGATAATTACATCTCTTTATAAAGCGACAGAAGCTTTAGAAGGGAATTGTGGAACTGAAATTGAAGTATAATATTAACATCTGCAATTTTTTGGTAAATATAATAAATAATCATTAGTTGCAGATAAATAAATACTGTAGCTTTTTTTAAATAACATGAAAGATTCATGTTTTATTGCTGAAAGTACTGAAAGTATAGAACAAATAGAACATCATTGTAAAAATTGAATTATTATGATACAATTAAAATAATTGGAAGGGGGACACACATCTAAATGGGCGTGAGTCTATGGTAGATAAGCATTTAGAGGAATGTCCCAATAGTATAGGAGGGTGCTATGAAATCAAAGGAATGTTTACTATTGATGCAAAAAATTTTGCAGTTAGTAGAAGAAGGTGTTCATGTACTTGATAAGCATGGCAATACCATCATATATAATGAATCTATGTCTGCTTTGGAAAAGATGGATTTAGATGATGTAATCAAGAAACCGTTTACAGAGGTTTTTAAGGGATTTACCAACGAAAACAGCACTCTTCTAAAAGCTTTGTATTCTAAAACTATAACAAAAAATTTAAAACAAACATATTTGAACAAAGACGGAAAAGAAATTTCTACAATTAATACTACAATACCGGTTGTAATTGATGATGAGGTTGTAGCTGCTGTTGAAGTAGCTAAAAATATAACCAAAATTGAAGAAATGTCCAATACAATTTTAAAGCTCCATGATGAAATTGAAAAACCTGAAAAGGTAAAACATAAGAAAGTAAAGAAATATAATTTTGACAATATTGTAGGGCGCAGTGATAATTTTTTGGATGTTATTGACAGAGCGAAAAAATCTTCAAAAAATTCTGCCTCCGTATTTATTTACGGTGAAACCGGAACTGGCAAGGAATTAATCGCTCAAAGCATACATTATGCCAGCATAAGAAAGGACAAGCCGTTTAAAGCACAAAATTGTGCTGCTCTTCCGGAATCTTTATTGGAAGGACTGTTGTTTGGCACCTCAAAGGGAGGTTTCACCGGAGCAGTTGACCGTGCCGGCTTATTTGAACAGGCAAATGGAGGAACGCTTCTTTTGGATGAAATAAATTCAATGCCTTATGAGCTGCAGCCTAAGCTTTTAAGAGTACTTCAGGAAAATTATATTAGACGAGTTGGAGGCTCAACTGATATTCCCATAGATGTAAGAATTATTACTACATGTAATGAGCCTCCGGAAAAAATATTAAAAGAAGGTAAGCTGAGAAAAGACTTGTTTTATAGGCTTAATGTAATTCCATTAAATGTACCACCTTTAAGAGAGAGAATCGATGATATTATTTTGCTTGCTAAAATGTTTGTGGACAAACACAATGTAAGGTTCAACAAACATGTAACAGATTTTTCAGATGAAGTATATGAGTACCTTTTATCATATGATTATCCGGGCAATGCAAGGGAGCTTGAAAATATGATTATGTCAGCTGTAAGCATGTGTGAAGATGATGAGCATATTTTGACCGGCAGTCACTTTTACATTCAACATTCAATAGAATACAAAATTGATGATTATGAAAAAATCGAAGATTACGGCATAGACAAATATTTAAGTAATTTAGAAAAAAAGATAATTGAGAAAGCACTTTCAAACAGCAAGAATAATATTACAAGAGCATCAAATGTATTAAAGATAAAGCGTCAGACCTTACAACATAAAATCAAAAAATATGATATCAATATATAGACACTAAAAGCAAATATATTTGCAGCTACTGCAAAATAATTTGCTTTTTTTATATATTTTTGAGAACTCTTTTAACATGATAGCATTCGTAGTTGGAATAAATCGGGTATTATGGGGAAAAATTACTTGAAAGTTGAAATTACTATCTTAAAAACATTTAATTTGAGCAATTTGAGTACTTTGATATTTTTTGGCATAATAATTGCTTAATATATACTAAGAGAGTAGAAAATTATTAGGAGGAACAACAAATGCAAAATGTAAAAGTAATTATCTGGGGACTTGGAGCTATGGGAAGCGGCATGGCAAGAATGCTTTTAAACAAAAAAGGTGTTGACATAGTCGGTGCAGTTGGCAGAGGCGCCAAATTAGGAAAAAGCATGTATGAAATTATAGGGGTAGAAAGAGGAGACAGGCCTGAAGTGCTTGTTGGAACTCCTGAAGATGTTATTAAAGAAAAAGCAGCTGATGTAGTTTTATGCTGTACAGATTCATTTACTAAGGTAGCATTTGACAGATTAAAATTCTGCTTGGAAAGAAAAATAAACGTGGTATCAAGTGCTGAAGAAATGTCATTCCCGCAAGCTCAGAATCCTGAACTTGCAAAACAATTAGATGAAATAGCGAAAGCTAACGGTGTTTCAATAATTGGTACAGGTATCAACCCGGGATTAATTATGGACTACTTGGTTGTTGTTATGACAGGATGCTGCGAAACAGTTGACCATATAACAGCAAGAAGAGTAAACAGTTTATCTCCTTTTGGTCCTGCAGTTATGCATGAGCAAGGTATAGGAATTACTGTGGATGAGTTTAATAAAGGCGTTGAAACAGGTACATTGTCAGGCCACGTTGGATTCCATGAATCAATCGGTATGATTGCCGGTGCCATAGGTTGGAAGGTTGATAAAGTAACTACTTCAATGGGTCCGATAGTAACAGACGTAGACAGAAAGTCACCTCATGGATTTGCCAAAGCAGGGGATGTTGCAGGTTGCGCAATGAAGGGTTACGGATATATTGACGGTGAATTAAAAATTGAAATGGATCACCCTCAGCAAATCGAGCCTGAGCAAGTTGGTATTCAAACAGGTGACTACGTAATAATCAAAGGAACTCCAAATATTAATTTGGTTAATTCTCCGGAAGTTCCGGGAGGTATCGGTACTATTGCCATGTGCGTAAATACTATTCCGATGATTATCAACGCTAAACCGGGATTGAATACAATGCTTACTATTCCGGCACCAAGAGCAATAATGGGAGATATGAGAGAGCTAATCGACCCGGAATGCAAAATCGTTAAGTAAAGAAGCCCTAACCCAATTTCTTCGACCGATAGGGAGAAAGAAATTGTTGGTAGGTCTTTCGCAACGAGCGCCAATTTTGTGCGACGATTATAGGTATGGGGACACACCTCTACTATAAGGATAGTCTTTGGGGCAAGAGGAATGTCCCCGAATATATAAATTGTGCAGCGAGACTGCGAGAAGCAATGACAATAATAATATATATAAGGGAGCGTAATAATGGTTAAAAAAAGTACATGGGTTTTAATACATAGAAATGTTTTAGAACCGTCAGAAAGAGTTCCACAGGTTCCTGATGATACTAAAAAGGTGCCTTTGGAGTTATGGACTAAAGGATATTTACAGGAAGATGCAAATATTGGAGATGAAGTAACAGTTTTAACAAGAACCAAAAGAATAGAAAAAGGTACTTTGTTAGAAGCAGCTCCATATTACAAGCATGATTTTGGCAAGTTCGTTCCTGAATTAATAACTATCAGCGAACAAGTTAAAGAAATTTTATTTGGAGGTGCTGATAATGAGTAAAGATATGAGTTATGCTGCCGTTATGGCAAGAAGACCGGAAATAATGAAAAATTCAGCAGGTATTGATTTTTCAATATTTGAAAGCGGCTCGATAGCTTTTGATTACGAAAGAATGATGAAAGAAGCCGGATTTACTATTGAAGAAATCCAAAAAATTCAGTCTGAACATGGAGTTGGCAATACTCCTATAATAGAGCTTAGAAATTTAACTGCCCTGGCAAGAAAAATTGCTCCTGAAGGAAAAGGCGCAAGAATATTCATAAAAGACGAAGCAGCAAATGCATCAGGAAGCTTTAAAGCAAGAAGAGCGTCAACAGCAGTTTACCAAGCTAAAAAGCTTGGCTACAAAGGTGTTGTTACGGCTACCAGCGGAAACTACGGTGCAGCTGTTGCATCACAATCGGCAATGTATGGACTAAAATGTATTGTAGTTCAGGAATGTTATGATTCAAGAGGTGTAGGCCAGCCGGAAATAATTGAAAAGGCAAGAAAATGTGAAGCATTGGGAGCTGAAGTTGTTCAATTGTCAGTAGGTCCTGAATTATTCTACACATTCCTTACAATATTGGAGGAGACCGGATATTTCAATGCTTCCTTGTATACACCATTTGCAGTTGCAGGTGTAGAAACATTGGGTTATGAAATTGCAATGCAATTCAGAGAAAAATTCAACAAGGACCCGGATGTTGTAATGGCAACAAACGCAGGAGGCGGAAACCTGACAGGGACTGCAAGAGGGCTGAAAAAAGCAGGAGCTCAGTCTCAAATAGTTGCAGCCAGCGTTGATTTGTCAGGACTTCATATGGCATCAGACACTCAGTTCAATAAAAAATCATTTACGACAGGACATACGGGATTCGGAATGCCTTATTCAACATGGCCGGATCGTTCTGATGTTCCCCGTTCGGCAGCAAGACCATTAAGATATATTGATAGATACTTAACAGTTCGACAAGGAGAGGTATTCTATATTACTGAAGCATTGGCATCTCTTGAAGGATTAGAGAAAGGCCCTGCCGGGAATACTTCCCTTACGGCTGCATTTGCATTAGCACAGGAATTAGACCAAGATAAAACAATAGTTGTTCAGGAAACCGAATATACAGGAGCAGGCAAGCATATTCAGCCTCAGTTGTCATTTGCAAGAGCTAACGGAATTGAAGTTAAATTTGGAGATCCAAAGGATGAAGTTCCGGGGAAGAATATTATTTTACCTTTACATCCTTCAATGATTACAGCAAATGATGCAGATGTAATTTATATGAGGAAATCATTGATTAGGAATGCACTGAACAATTACAAAGTAACACCTACGGAAGCTGACATAGAATTCCTTGCAGCAGAAACAAATTCTGACGTGGAATTTGTAAAGGAAACAATCGCATCACTATAAATAAACCATAAATCTAAGGCGTATGTGACTTAACATCATTCCAAACATAGCAAGACTCTTCTAATATTTAAAGATGAGATTCTTCGCTGCGCTCAGAATGAAAAAAAATTATAAACGTTAGTCAAATACGCCTATTTGAAATTTAAAGATAACGGGAGGATATTTATGAAAAGAGCTGATGATTACCAGCAAAGAAGAGCTCACTTAGCGAAGCTTACAGATGAAGAATTATACGAAAGATTTTGGAATTTAGCGGAAGAAATTGTAGACCCTCTATTGGAATTAGGTAAAAAAAATACAACACCATCTGTTGAAAGAAGCATATTGCTTCGAATGGGATTCTCAAGTCTTGAAGTTAAACCCATAGTTGAAGGTGTAATGAATAAAGGGTTAATGGGAAAAGGTGCAGGCAATGTTGTTTGGAGATTATCCAAGAAATTAGGCTGCTCAGTGCGTGAAGCAGGATTATTGCTTGCAGACGGCAAACACTGGGATGATGTTGACACACTATTTTAGGAGGGATGAGAATGAAACTTGAACCTAACAAAAAACTTGATATAAAAGAATTATTAAAAGACTTAGATAAATATGAGCCGAGGCGCCGTGGATGGCATTGGAGGGAAGGACAAAACGAAAAAAGAACAATCGGTGATTTTGAATATCACGAGACATCTGAAAGCTTGAAAAATTCAATTCCTCTTCCCGGAAGCAGAGGATTCGGATACATAGACCCTCAGCCTGATTGTGTAATAACTACTGAAATTGCTTCAGGAAGATTTGAAGATGATATTAGAAGAATGCGTATGGCTGCATGGCATGGTGCTGATCATCTTATGGTTATAAGAACAGCCGGACAGTCACATATAGACTCACTGCTTGAAGGTACAAACCAAGGTATCGGCGGTATAATGGTTACAAGAAAACAAGTGAGAGCCTCAAGAAAAGCTTGTGATTTAATTGAAGATGAAATAGGCCGTCCGATTAATTTCCATTCATATATTTCAGGAGTTGCAGGGCCTGACATAGCAGTTATGTTTGCTGAAGAAGGAGTTAACGGAGCTCACCAGGATCCTCAGTATAATGTATTATACAGGAATGTCAACATGGTAAGAAGCTTTGTTGATGCTTGTGAAGCTAAGAAAGTAATGGCTTGGGCAGATATGCTTCAAATAGACGGAGCTCACAATGCTAATGCTACAGCCATGAAAGCTTGGAAGGTTATGCCTGAATTAATGGTGCAGCATGCTATAAATACAGCATTTTCTGTAAAAATAGGCATAAAACCTGAAAACATAGCATTGTCTACAGTACCGCCAACAGCACCTCCTGCACCATGTATGAGGTTAGACTTACCATATGCAGTAGCTCTTCGTGATTTGTTCAAGGATTTTAAAATGAGAGCCCAGCAAAACACAAAATACATGGAATCAGATACTCGTGAAGCAGCGGTAACTCATACATTGAATATGGTAATATCAAGGCTTACAAGTGCTGATATTCAATCTACCATCACTCCTGATGAAGGAAGAAATGTGCCCTGGCACTATAACAATATTGCAGGAACAATGACTGCAAAACAAGCATTAACAGGCATGGACGGCTTCAGAGAGATGGTTAAGATTGACAGAGAAGGTCCGTTAGGCGACAAGGTCCGCGAACTGAAGGAAAGAGCAATACTGTTCATGGAGGAAATGATTGAAGTAGGAGGATATTTCAAGGCAGTTGAGGAAGGCTTCTTCATTGACAGCGGTGAATATCCTGAAAGAAACGGAGACGGAATACCACGTCAAATTGAAGGCGGAATAGGATACGGCTTCATATATGAAAGAGATGAGGATTATTTTGCTCCTGTATCTGTTCATTATGGATATAACAATATTCCTGCTGAATTTGAAAAAGCAAGTGACGCCATAGGCGGAGACACATTTGAGGACCGCTCCAAAATTCAGTATATAGATGAATTAGATGAGCATGATAATGTAAATGTAAGACTTAAAGAGGTAGAAAAATACTATGATACAAATCTTGTAAAACCTGAAGTTGAATGGAGGGCTGACGGTACAGTATTGCTGACAATATTCCTGCCTTTGGATGAGAGAACAGCAGAATTTGCCGCTATTAAATGCGGTGAAAAAATGGGTCTTGAAGAAGTGACTGTGGTTCACAAACAATCCATACATCCATCTGAAGGTACTTATTGTGAAGTAAAAGGAAAGGTAAACTTTGATATCGATATAAATGAGCTGATTATTCCTGAAAAACCGGATGTATTGTCAGAGGC
>DNNJ01000180.1:8233-10933 GCA_003487955.1 Clostridiales bacterium
GAGGATGAACACTCAGTGGGGCTTAAAGAAACATTGGATATAAAACACGGCGGTATTGAAGGCTTTGGTATTAAATATGAATACCTTGGAACTTCATGTCCTGTTGAAAAATTAGTGGATGCAGCTATAGAAACTAATGCTGATGCAATTCTATTAAGCACTATAATAACTCATGATGATGTTCATATTAAAAACATGAAGAAAGTTCATGATCTATCAATAGAAAAGGGTATCAGAGACAAAGTGATGATTATCTGCGGCGGTACTCAGGTTACAAATGAGACAGCCAAGGAAGCAGGATTGGATGCGGGTTTTGGAAGAGGAACCCACGGAATAGATGTTGCAAGTTTCTTAGTAAAGAAAAGAAGGGAAAAGAACGCATAATGAAAGTAAATGTATTGGTGGCTGAAATAGGCAGTACCACTACAGTAGTTAATGCATTCAATGGAATAGGTACCGATAACCCTGCCTTTACCGGGCAGGGTCAGGCACCTACAACCGTATTGGAAGGTGACGTAACAATCGGGCTTAAGGGCGCTATTGAGGACTTAAAGAAAAACCTGCAGGCGGATACATTGACATGGGATGATATGTTGGCTACAAGTAGTGCTGCAGGCGGTTTGAAAATGACCGTTCACGGACTGGTTTATGATATGACGGTTCGGGCAGCGAAGGAGGCTGCATTAGGTGCCGGAGGAATTATCAAGATGATTACTTCAGGCAGACTCAGAAGAACCGATTTGAAAAGGATTCAGGAAATAAAACCTAATATTATCCTTGTAGCTGGCGGTGTTGATTACGGAGAAAGAGACACAGCTATTTACAATATGGAAATGATATTGTCAATGGGATTGAAGACTCCGATTATTTATGCAGGAAATATTGAAAACCGGGAAGAAGTCCGCCTGATGTGTGAAGAAGCAGATAATCAGCTTTATATTGCAGAAAATGTTTATCCCAAAATCGACACATTGGTTGTAGAGCCTACAAGAAAAATAATTCAGGATGTTTTTGAAGAGCATATTATTCATGCACCCGGGATGGCTAAGGTAAGAGAGTTAGTGAAGGGACCTATTATCCCTACTCCGGGAGCAGTAATGGAAGCGGCTAAAGTATTAAAGGAAGAAATAGGAGACTTGATAATATTTGATGTTGGCGGTGCAACAACAGACCTTCATTCAGTAACCGGTGGCTCCAGCGAAATCAATTCAATACTAATCAGTCCGGAGCCTGTTGCAAAACGGACAGTTGAAGGAGATCTTGGTGTATATGTGAATGTTGCTCACGTTGTTGAAAAAATAGGCATGGATAATCTAAAAAAAGAATTTCCCGATGCAGAAGAGCTTTTAGAAAATTATAAGCCGATTCCGGTCACTGACAGAGAAAAACAATTTGTCGAAAGACTTACCAAGGAAGCAGTTCTTACATCATTGGAAAGGCATGCAGGAAAATTAAGATATTTCTATACTGCATCAGGTAAAAAAACAGTTGCTGAAGGAAAGGATTTAACCGCTATTCAGTACATCATAGGAACCGGAGGTACATTGACAAGATTATCCGGCAATAAACAAATTTTGGAGTTAGTCAAAACATATGGCAAGGAGCATGAATTGTATCCTACCGGGGCTGCAAGGGTTTTAATAGATGAAGATTATATATTGTCATCTTTAGGGGTATTGTCGAAAAGTTACCTGTATGATGCTTTGTATCTTATGAAAAAAAGTTTAAGAATGTAGGTGATTATATGTATCCAAGGTTAGTAATTGATATAAAAAAAGTAAAAAACAATCTTGACAAAATTACTGAAATGGTGAAAGACTCAGGAAGCTCACTCATGATTGTTACAAAAGGTTATTCTGCCGATATGGAAATTTACAAAATATTAGATAATTCAAATATAGATTATTTAGCTGATTCTCGCATCCAAAACCTTAAAAAATATGAAGGAACCAAGAAGGAAAGAGTTTTGTTAAGATTGCCCATGAATTCCGAAACTGATGAAGTAGTAAAATATGCAGATATTTCTCTTAACTCGGAATTGAAGACAATCAGAAACTTGAATGAAGCAGCAAGAAAACAAAATAAAGTTCATAAAATTCTTCTGATGATTGATTTGGGAGATTTGAGAGAAGGTATATTCTTCAAAGACGAAGATGAAATTTATCATACTGTTGAAGAAACGTTAAAGCTTGACAATATTCAGTTTTTTGGACTTGGAGTAAATTTAACATGTTATGGAGCAGTAATACCAAAAAAAGATAATCTTTCAGTGCTTGTTGAAATTGCACGAAAGATTGAGAAGAAATTTAATATTGAGTTACAAATGATATCAGGGGGTAATTCAAGTTCAATTTATCTAATAGGAAGGAATGAACTGCCGGAAGGAATTAATAATTTAAGGGTAGGGGAGGCATTTCTTTTAGGCGGTGAAACTGCTTACAGTCAAATGCTTGAAGGCTTTTATGACGATGCATTTACATTGGAAGCAGAAATAATTGAATTAAAAGAAAAACAATCTATCCCCATAGGAGAGACAGGCATTGATGCTTTTGGGAATAAACCTGTTTATGAAGACAGGGGCATAATTAAAAGAGCCATAATAGCAGTGGGAAGACAGGATGTAGATCCTGATGCCCTGCATCCTGTAGATTCTAAAATTGATATATTAGGAGCCAGCTCAGACCACTTGATACTTGATAT
>DNNJ01000005.1:0-2240 GCA_003487955.1 Clostridiales bacterium
AAATAATCCATATGAAGTTAATAGTACAATGGATATAAAAAGTAAAATTATTGACATTCTCAAAAGTCTTTAATTTTACTTTTTATATCCATTGTACTATTAACTTCATATGGATTATTTATGGACGTTGAATTAACCTCTATTGCTTCAAGAGTTTTACTTGAAAGTTTACTGATCGGCGGATGGGTTTTTGCCTGGGAAGCAGTACACACACTGTTTATTGATATCTTTGAGCCGTTTCAAAGAAGCCGCGAATTACAAAGGTTTTTAGAAGCAGATATAAGCTTCATATATTTATGTAAATAAAAGAATTCGGGCGAACTCAGTTCGCCCCTAAATCATCCAATGCTTTTTTTAAATAATCAAAATTTATAGGTTTGCTGAGGTACTTGTTAAATCCTGCCTTTAATGAGCGTTCAACATCACCTTGACCGGAATATCCCGATATAGCAATCAGATAAACATCCTTCAGTCCGGCATCCCGGCGTATGTATTCAGCAACCTCATAACCTTTCATACCTGCCATTCCTATATCACATAAAATGGCATCAGGTTTTTGCTGTTTTGCTTTAGCTATCCCTTCTTCCCCGCTAAAAGCAACCATTGCCTCGTATCCTACCATATTGAGATATTCATAAATTATTCCGGCTAAGTCTTTATTATCGTCAATTATAAGTACCATCGAATCCTCCATTATTGTTTTAGTATATCTTTAATAATTATTTATAACAAGTGACCTTCTGTTTTTATTATAACTTATTATCACAAAAACTTCCATAGCTATTAAACTTAAGAATCCAAACGCTTATGAAAGACATCTATGAATCAAGATACACCTGTGTATATTGACCTGTTACTAAAAATCTCCTGCAGTCACTCCCGAAGTTTCAAAAGTAGCCATTTCATCAGCAACTTTTATAGCTGCTTCAACCGTGTGAAACATAAGTGCAGCACCTGTACCTTCTCCTAATCTCATATTTAAAGACATTCTTGGTTCTAATCCCATGTATTTCAATGCTATTAATTCACCTTTTTCCGCTGATGAATGGGAAGGTATCATATATTCAACAGCAACCGGATTTAGTTTTGCAGCAACGAGTGCTGCGGCAGAAGATATTATTCCATCCAATATTGTCGGGATATTTTGATAAGCTGCTTGTAAAATTGCGCCAGCCATTGCAGCAATTTCTAACCCCCCTATTTTACCCAATATATCTATCGGGTCATTAAGATCAGGTTTGTTGATTTCAATCGACTTTTTAATTACATTATATTTATTCTTTAATGCATCATCTTTTAATCCGGTGCCGCTGCCTGTAGCTTCTTCAACGCTGCATCCTGTTAATACCGTAATTAAAGCTGCACTTGGAGTAGTATTTCCAATTCCAACCTCTCCGGCTGCTAAAATATTTATTCCTGATTCAATTGCTTCTGAAGCAATTTTAGCTCCTGTTAATATACTTCTAAGAGCTTCTTCTCTTGTCATGGCAGGACCTTCGGCAATATTATCTGACCCGTTTTTTATACGATTTGCCATTAATTCCGGAGGCTCAATAGGTCCATGTATACCTATATCATTACATATAAGCTTTGCACCTGCATGTTTAGTTAATACATTAATACCGCCTCCTCCGTTTAAGTAACTATAAAACAATTGAGCAGTTACATCTTGTGGAGCTGCGCTTACACCTTCTTTAACAACACCATGGTCCCCTGCCATTAAAAGAACTGCTTTTCCCTTAATTTCAGGAAAGACAGTGCGTTGTATCCCTGACAGCTGAACAGCAATGTCCTCTAACACACCTAAACTTCTAACAGGTTTTATCTTGGCATCAAGTCTCTTCTGCATTCCTTCGGCTGAATCTAAATCAGGCTTTTCAATTCCCTTTATAATTTCATTTAATGCCGCTTCCAATTCTTTTTCATTTGTTCCTTTGATACTAAAATTCTTATAAAATTCTTTGTTCATTTTATACCTCCAACTTAATAAAATGTGACCACACTCATCAACTCAAACATATAGTTGATGGATTTTAGACAACTCACAAAAAAATCCCGACATAATAAAATTATTATGTTCGGGACTTTACCTTCATCACCGTTGCTTTTAATAACAGAAAGACTTCTCTTAATAGGCAGGTCTCCTGACTCAGACTCAACGTCCTGTTACCCCTTCCCGGCATACGCCAGTGGTCTTAGCAAAGGACTCATCTTTACAGTGTCGGGTACGTACCGGACTT
>DNNJ01000005.1:2600-3494 GCA_003487955.1 Clostridiales bacterium
AGATGAATATTCAGCGTGTTACATATTCTTTCGGCACTTGAACAATCATAGCAACGGTCACCTTTTACTGCACACGGAGTGTTATATCCTAACCGTATTGCATTTTGAGGTGCAGCAATGTTTCTTGCACGCCAAACAGCTTTTTCCAAAGTGGGTTCGATTTTATTTGTCCCGAAAACAAAGTAAATTTTCTTATGTCCAAATAAAGAACCTGCTACCCGATTTCCTGTCCCGTCTATATTTACAAGCTCTCCGGTTTCAGATGCACCATTAACCGATGTTAAAAATACATCTGTCAAAAGTGCTCTTTTACCAACCTCGTTAAATTCAGCTCCGGAATAGGTTGATGGATCTATGACTGTATTGTTTTTTGATAAAAGTTCAGCTAAATTCATTGATTCAAGAGTAGCAGAATCACCAAATCCAACTGTTGTACCTTTTACATTGTCGGTAATATATCTTGCCGCTTCACCGGATTCCTCAAAATACGAAACCTTATACCCGTTATGGATTAAATTTTGAATAATCTTTTCATATTTCATTAATTTCCTCCTCTCAAGCAATCGCTCATACCCCTATATAATTGTACCATAGCGAATTATAACGGACAACCATAAAATGTAAAAATTTTGACAAAAAGCGACGCCTATACAAATTGAAATTTCAAGGTTTCATGATTTTTGCAGTATTTCTGTTACATTATTTTCAAAAAAAGATTCTTTACAACTAATCAAAATTATGATATAATTCTTCAAAGTTGATTGTAATATTTTATAAGACAATTTTAAAACGCTGAATTTTTTATATTAAAGAAGCGGGGAAACCAATGTATTGGGGTGAATCTCTTTTTGAGTAGGGTTATCTTCTTTCGACCCGAACCCGTCAGCTAACCTC
>DNNJ01000005.1:3664-8505 GCA_003487955.1 Clostridiales bacterium
AACCCGTCAGCTAACCTCGTAAGCGTTGGAAGAGGAAAATGAACCATATAATTTCATATTATCATTTTCCTGTTTTTTGCAATCGCTATTTTAAAATGGAGGATGACAATATGGAAGTTATGACTACTTTACAAGATCATGAACTAAGTCAATTTATTCATGTTCCTGACATAATTAAATCGAGAAAAGCAACACCGCAAGATTTATCCGCCATCTATAAAGTTGCCTGCTCAGTTGGAACAAAATCAAAAGAATCTTACGCGGGTTTCCTTATGGACGACTATAAATCCAGACCTAAATATTATCAAAAATTTTTCTTAGAAAGAATTTTTGAGTTGGATTATTTTTATGTAGCTGAAAGCAATGTTGGAATATTAGGCTTCTTAATGGCCTATACCAAAGAGCAATGGTTAAAATACAATCCCGATTGGATTGATGATATTATGTGGCGACCGGATTTCTCTATGGAAAAAACAGCTGACTTTGTGATTATTGATAAGACAGCTATAATGGCTAATCTAACAGGTAAGGGCATAGGAAGCACTCTTTATAAAACACTTTTAAAAGATTTGAAAGAAAAACAAATAGAACATATATTTGCGGAGACGCTTATAGACCCAACACCTAATTTTGCTTCTTTAGCTTTTAGAAAAAAACAGAAATACAGCTTAGCTGGTGCACGTTATGAAAACTATATGGATACTTTATATACAGACTTAATTTATTATAAACCTGTTAATTAATCACTTTAGTGACTCTTTCAAGAGTCACTTTTTATTTGCTTACCCTTTCTGATTTTTCATTCTAAAACAAATCCGTACTTAAGTATTTTAAACCACTGTCATTGAGAATTAATGCAATATTTTTCCCTTTCTCTTTTTCTTTCAATAATTTAATTGCAGCACAAACATTTGCTCCGGACGAGAAGCCGACAAAAGTTCCCTCTAATCTTGCCAAATCTCTTGTTGTTTGGATAACCTCTTCATCGGTAACCTGTATATATCCATCAATTAATTCTTTATTAATCAATGGTAGGTCCATAGCATAACCACAGCCTTGAACCTGGTGGCGCCCTTCGTTGATTAGTTTTTTACCTGCATATACTGCAGCATTGGAAGGTTCGACTATATAACAATGTATATTTTTATTGTATTCTTTAAATTGTTCTGCACATCCTTCAAAGGTACCGCCGCTTCCAACAATATCAACAAAACAATCAATTTTTCCATCGCTTTGCTCCAACATTTCTAAAGCGGTATGTAACTTGTGAGCTCTATATGAACTATCCAAATTGAATTGGTCTGCACGAAATGCATTCCTTTCCTTTGTTAATTTTACAGTCATTTCTTCTACCAATTTTAAATCTTCTCCTGATACCTGTCCTATTACTGAATTCTTTGATTGTGGAACTATAATAACTTCTGCTCCTAGTGCACGCATCATTCTTGCCCGTTCCATAGAATTTCCTTCAGACATACATGCTATAAATGGATGACCTTTTGCCTGACAGACAATTGAAAGACCAGTGCCGGTATTTCCGCTTGTCAGTTCAATAACAGTTTGTCCGGGCTTTAATTCACCGCTTGCTTCAGCTTCCTCAATCATCTGCAAAGCAGGACGGTCTTTTTTGCTGAATCCCGGATTCAAGTACTCTAATTTTGCAAATATATTTCCCTCTGCACCATAATGCTCTGTGATTCTGCTAAGCCGTAACATTGGAGTTTCACCGATAGCATCATAAATATTTTCAATCAATTTTTTCAATTTTTCTGCCTCCTTATAATAATTACGCTTTTAATAATCAAGTTTGAACGTTAAATACATTTTACAAACGTTAACAATCCTTGTCAACCTAAATAATGATCATGTCCTTTGTGATGAAAATTCTTAAAAAAATGTATTGACATTCTTAATCGTTAATAGCAGAATTAATATTGAAAGCTGGTGTAGAAAATTGAAAAAACATTTTTCAGTATTAGGAATTATTTTTGTAATTATAATATTAATAATTTTTGTCTTAATAGTTGGTTATATTAAGGTGCAATCCGATTTAAAAGAACTTACGGCACTTGAAATACAAGATGTTGACTTGTCTCAAATAGAGGATGGTTACTATGAAGGTAGCTACAATGTATTCCCCATTGCTGTTGAGGTTAATGTTTATGTAAAGAATCACGAAATAATTGATATAAAAATTCTAAAACATACTAATGGACAGGGCGGTTCAGCAGAAAAAATAACTGAGCATATTATGAAATTGCAATCTTTAGATGTAGATGCTATTTCAGGCGCTACCTATAGCAGTAAAATAATAATTAAAGCTGTAGAAAATGCTTTAGAGAAGGAGAAAAAATGAAATCATTAATTATATATTATTCTAAATATAATAATAACACTGAAAAGGTAGCTAAAGCAATTGCTGATAAAATTAATGCAGATTTAATTAATTTGAACAATCCGGATAGAGCTGATTTTGATATCGGAAATTACAGCATAATAGGATTTGGCTCAGGAGTATACAATGAAAGCTTATCTCCAACATTATTTAATTTAATAGAAATATTAAATTTAAAAGAAAAAAATGTCTTTGTTTTTTCAACAAGCTGTGTTGGTTTTAAATTATATAATAAAAAACTAATAAAAATATTAGTATCAAAAGGGGCGATATGTAAAGGCAGCTTTGCATGCAAAGGAAGCTTTATTTTCAAGGGTAATAAAATATAACACTATAATATGATTCAGCTCACCAAATCATTTTATATCCATGGTCTGACGCTGCTCAGCAACTGATTATTATCCCAATAATTTCTATCGGTCATATTCCAATTGTAATAAGAGCATCTTCAACAGCTTTAATAATTACCTTCTTAGCAACCGCTATGATTTTATGTCGCATAATTTCTTTACTGTTTCAGCAATCATTTTATCACGCTTTTTATTTTTCCAATTTACAACTGACGAACAAATCATTTTTGTATCTTTGGATTCACATAAATTCTTCATTTGTTCTATTGCACGGTTTCCTCCCATCCACGGATAAGGGAAATGTTGTGTTACAAAGCAACTAACCTTTTTCCCATTAAATGCTGCACAATTTGTTAAATATGCCTGCATAATCGGCGAAAGCGAAAAGCCGCGGACCGGTGCACCAAAAATCAATGCATCATATTCGCTTACATTAGGTATATTGATAAGCCTTATCTTCTTAATGTCTATTTCACCATCATTATCTGCTATAATTTGTTCTATAGATACCAAATGGCCATCTGATTTAAGCTTTTCCATAATCTTTTGTGCTACATGTAATGTGTTTCCCGTTTTGGAATGAACTATTATTCCGATTTTCATAATAACCCCCTATAATTTACTAATTTTAATTTTATTTTTGAATAATTATGACCTATCAAATAAAAAACCTTGTATACTTCTGTTAATTCTATACAATGTGAATAATTTGCCAATTTCTGTTTTTTAATAATAATCCAATAAAAATTTAATGTCAAGAAATATTATTAATAAAAAACTCCCTCAAAATTATTTGCATATTCCTCATTTTCATCAGCTATTTAAGGAAATCAACATTGATTGAGCAGTCACCAATCGGGTATAATAGCTCTGTCTAAATAATTTTATTAAAAGGAGATAAACTTGAGAAGAGAGGACTCGCTTTTTCACAATATTTCATCAATATACGGACTGTTTTTCAATATTCAAGTAAAACATTTTACACATATTTTTAATAATTTAAAAAACCGATTTGACTTGTCAAATTATGAAAATATAATAGATATAGGCTGTGGTACCGGGGCAATGTGCAATGTGTTTTATGAACAGGGCTTAACTGTAACAGGAATTGACCTTGCGGAAGGAATGATTAAAACTGCAAAGAAAAAATCAATAGGCAAGGACATTAAATTCATTGAAGCAAATATGCTGACCGGACTACCCTTTGCTGATAAAAGCTTTGATGTTTCCATATCTTCCTTTGTTGCTCACGGTCTTAGTAAAAATGAACGGCAAATAATGTTTGATGAAATGAAAAGAATTACAAAACACCTTGTTATAATTTATGATTACAATGAACATCGAGGCTTAATTACCGATATAGCAGAATGGCTTGAAGGCGGTGATTATTTTAACTTTATAAAAACAATAAAGAACGAATTAAATAAAAATTTTATAGATGTTACAATAATCAATGCCAATATACGTTCAGCTTTATATATAGCAAAATTATAATATTTAATTTAAAAACTTTACGACTAATATACCACATGATGCAGTTGCTACCATTATATTAATAAATTAAAGCTTAGCCATACTACTTTTGTAATACCTTGATTTTTGCAGCAATATTTTTAAAATCATTCCATGAATCCTTCTTAGCTAATTCGTTTCTTAACAAATATGACGGATGATATGTAGGCATAAAATAAATATCTCCCTTTTTTACAAACTGCCCTCTTTGTCTGCTGATACTGAAATCCGGACTTATGAGGTTTTTGGCAGATACTGCTCCAAGACATACAATAATTCTTGGTTTAATCAACTTAACCTGCCACCTTAGATAATCCAGGCATTTACCGCATTCGTCCTCAAGAGGATTTCTGTTTTCCGGAGGTCTGCATTTTACAACATTAGTTATATATACATTATTTCGTTTAAAGTCTATTGCTTCAATCATTTTATCAAGAAGCTGCCCTGCCTTACCTACAAATGGGCGTCCTTGAATATCCTCGTAATATCCGGGACCTTCTCCTACAAACATTATATCAGCATTCTCATATCCTTCTCCAAATACTACATTATTCCTTGTTCCAGCCAATCTGCATTTATGACAT
>DNNJ01000005.1:8690-9138 GCA_003487955.1 Clostridiales bacterium
CAGCCAATCTGCATTTATGACATCCATAGCAAAACTTCTTTAGTTCATCCATCGTATACATAAGATACCCCTCAATCTTTTATCACTCATTCTCGTATTCATTTACAATTTGTCTGCTGCATTTTACTATAAATTGCCTATGTTTTTAGTTATATCCATATTTAACAACAAACAATTCTACAGATTCATCTCCTCGATTGCCTAACTCAGTAAGAACGTCTTTGGGAATATTGACTAATTGACCTGCATTGAAGGTTTTATGTCCGTTATTTTCAATTGCCGCACTAAGCTCTCCCCGAATTATTAAAGTATATACTGTCGCATCAGTTGGATGCTTTGGAAACACTTTGCCCGGTGGTATAATAACATGATTCATAAGAATCTTTTCATCCTTAAAATTAAAATTATGTATAGCAAGGCTATAATTTTGCTATATATAAAGCTGAAC
>DNNJ01000281.1:0-4270 GCA_003487955.1 Clostridiales bacterium
TCTTTTAATGGCTTCAATATCTCTTAACAGTTCAGTGGTCCACTCGCTCGTATCTTCAAGCAACTTTTGTATTGCCCTTATAACCGTGTGCACCTCGAGCAACCCATCCAGGCATAGTTTATCCAAAACTTCTTCGGTATAATGATAACACAAGGTATCTGCAACCCCTATAAGGCTCCCTATCTGCAGAAAGTCAAAATCACTTAGGACTTTGTTTTCTTTATCGAGTATCTTCTCATTAATTTCTATTGTTTTCATAGCTGTATAATTTATCCGTAAATATTTTCATTGTACTCATCAAATCGCTTCAACGATTCTTTTAAGATAGCGTACACCTTGTACATATTTGTCCCATCGTCTTTGCTGTTGGAATTTTCAGCGTATTGATGTATCAAGTCTATTGCACCAGACAACAAATCGTGTGCTTCAATAAATAGACCTTCACCTTCTCTGTTTTCTCTAATTTCTTTTCTTTCCATAATTCTAATTTTTTGAGTGTTATTTAAATATTTGTTTTTTCAATTAACATTAGTAAAAGCGTATCAACACACTTTATCCCACATTCAGGGGTTTTTTTTATAGACCCGTTTATAATTCCGATAGCGTCATTTATAGCACGCTCATAAATAGTGTTTTTTCGTTGCAGTTCTAAAATCGTCTTTAATGCTTCGTTGTCCATAATTCAAATATTTAATTGTTACTATCAAATTATTTTGATTATGCAAATATAAAGTAATTACTTTACATAAAACAAGAAAATGTAAAATAAATTTCATCTTTAACATAATTTAGTAAAGTAGTTGGTTGACAAGGTTAACATTTATGTTAACTTTGTGCTTAACAATTAGGTCATTTATGCTGAAAATTAAAGCAATATTAAAAGATAAAGGTCTCACCATTCAGGAATTGGCAGATATGCTCGGTATATCCCGTGTCGGTCTAAGTCAACAAATAAACGGTTCTCCCCGGCTGGATAGTCTTCAAAAGATTGCCAACGCCCTCGAGGTTGATTTGCTTGACCTGTTCGAAGATGAGAGGGAAAGAAATGCTTCCATCAAATGCCCCAATTGCGGCACTGATATTATTATAGACGTGCGAAAATAATTAAACTACATAATATTTTATTGCAGGCTACCTATTGGGTGGCTTTTTTTATTATATTTGAGGCTTCTAAATTATTAATACTGTGATTTAAACAAAATACAAACTATTAAAATTAACCAACATGAAAAAGATCATTCTATTAATTTTACTCGTCTTTCCGTTATATATGTTCGGAAACGACTTACCAAAAATCGAAAAACCGGATATAAATCAATTTTCCGGGTCGATGATGAGAAGTAAATCATCCGGCGTGTATCTGCAATCCGCTTCAAAGAATTTTCTTATCGGAACCGGGCTGTTCGTAGTCGGGGCATCGGCTGTAACGTTGTCCGCAACGTTACTGAATGATTACAATGCGCAACAACCCGTTCTTATTCTCGGAGGGTTAACATCTCTTGCCGGGCTTGTATTTAGTGTGAAAGGTTATATTGATATTGGGAAGGCTGGGAAAAGGCTGAATTATGAAATCGGAGCCGGTCGGGCGGGACTGGTGTTCAATTGGTAAAAAGAGCAATGGGTATAAAATGCATCTTCCTTACAAATACCAAATCTAAAATTAAATTCAACACTAATAAAAAAAGGGTAATTACTGATGAATGGCTGGGTTATAAATCTCTGCAAAGGTTTTACGACCACGCTTTTGTGAAACAATGAAGGCGAATTTGTAAACGGTAGAATTCATACCAATACTATTGAGGGTTTTTGATCGTTATTAAAACGTGGAATAGTCGGTATCTATCATTTTACAACCCGAAAACACTTGCAAAAATACGTGGATGAATTTGTTTTTAGATATAATACCCGTGAACATTCGGTACAAAACAGATTCAACTTATTGCTGTCAAATTTAGAAAATCGTTTAACATATAAAGAATTGATTTATGAGTAAGAAATTAGAATCAATGTATAATGGAGAATTAGACCTCAATGGGTTTAAGATTTCATGCGCTGTACTCGAAGATGGGCAACGCGTTCTTGTCAATAGAAGTTTGTCAAATGCGTTGGGAATAAAAGGGGCTGGTGCATATTGGCAAAAAAAGAAGAAATTAGAAAAAGGCGCCTTACTCCCTGAGTACATTTCTGCCAGGTATCTTCAACCATACATAGCAGATGATTTAAGGGTAAGTCTTACAAATCCAATACCTTATATTAATAATGGCGGAGTTGAAACTGAGGGTGTCCCTGCAGAATTATTAGCTGATATATGCGATGTTTATATAAAAGCGAACGAAAAGGGCGCTTTATCTGATAATCAACAGGTTGCAGAGAATGCCTATAAAATACTGCTCGCTTTCTCAAAGGTAGGTATTATAGCTCTCGTGGATGAGGCTACCGGATATCAGTATGATAGAGAAAAAGATGAGCTTCAAAAAATATTAAAGGCTTATATTTCTGATGAGTTATTACCTTGGCAAAAAAGATTTCCCGATGTCTATTATAAAGAACTATTTAGATTAAATGGATGGGATTTCACGGTAAATGGAATAAGAAAACGACCGGGGGTTATAGGTAAATGGACAAATACTTTAATCTACGATGAACTTCCAAAAGGTGTTTTAGATGAATTAAAACGAAGAACACCTATTAGTCAGTTAGGCAATAGAACGGTCCGCTACCATCAATTTTTAACGTTGGACGTTGGAGAACCAAATCTAAACTCTCAAATAGGACAAGTTATTACCTTATTTAGGCTTTCTGACAACATGGAGCACATGTGGAAACAATTTGAAAAATTAAAATCGAGAAAACAAGGGCAGCTTGAAATACCTTTTGATTTTGATGAAGCAGGACACACAATAGAACCATTGTACGACGAAAATAAATTATCTGATTTTGACCAAAAACTTCAAAAGGGATTAGAATATAATCTAAAAGACAAAGAAGCAAACTAAAAAATAAAGCGCCTACCGAAAATAGGCGCTTAAAAAATTATCTTGTGTTAACTTGTATGTAGTTACCAAAAAAAGTATAAATAAAGGATTAGCGGCTGTTATAAAATATGAACAATAAGCAAATTTACATTATGAAAAAGGTCACTTTGTTTTTATTTACTGTTTTGATGCTTGTTTCCTGTGCGTCCGTAAAGCCTACGGTTGGGCTGTATTTATCAGACGTGAATGGAAATCAGGCTAGCGGAATGTCTTATATTGATGATATGATAGCTATTGATTGGTCGTATATTTATAAAGCGAGATTGAATTTTAAGCTTAAGAATAACACCAAATCTACGATAAGGATAATGTGGGATGATGCAGCCTATGTAAACGCAAGCGGATCAACAGACCGCGTCATGCATGCGGGAGTGAAATATATAAATAGAAATGAATCACAACCCCCGTCATCAGTTCCCGCTGGTGCATATATTGAAGATGCGGTTATTCCAACTTCTGTTATTGCGTTTATGCCTTATGTTGGGTGGACGGAGGGTAATCTGTTTACGGTATCCGTGGATTCAAGAGAGGCTAAAAAACAACTGGAAAATACATACGGAAAAACAGTAAAGGTGTTGCTACCAATAGAGGCGGGTGGGGTCATCACTGATTATGAATTTTCATTTACTGTCACATCGCTGAAAAGATGAAAAAGTTTTTATTTATTTTGCTTGTATTTCCAATTTTGGCTTTCGGGCAGTCCTGTTTCATGGCTCAAAATTCAGCCGCCAAATCGTTAAGAACGTTATACCGTTCTTTTCTTTTATGAACTTCTTTTGGGTGGGCTTGTCGAATTTGAGGATGGTGCTGGTATCTGCGTGGCTAATTTTTTCAGCACCCGACAAAACAATATTCTTAGTCTCGGTTGGAAGTATATCTACCACTTTGGCAAAATTTGCGCTTCTTGAAATTGTGGAAGATGCAACTCCATACTCTTTTGCTAAATTCTCGTTGGTTTTGGCTGGATCTGGAATCAAGTTGTCAGATTGATAACTTGATTTTTCAAATTCGTCACTCTTCCTATCCCCTCCCCAAATCTTCTTCTCCGTCTCATACCGCTTGCCTCTCAAATAAGCTATCTGATTGGGGTTAAGATTACGCCTGCCTAATTGGTTGCTTATCTGCGGACTTTTTCACATCACTCAACGCAAAATTGCGTTCAGCTATTTAAAGATGGAATTCCCCATCTTTTAAACACCCGTAATTCTGGGTATTTACATACCCGTAATTCCGTG
>DNNJ01000281.1:4614-6035 GCA_003487955.1 Clostridiales bacterium
CAAACACAACAACTGCCCTAGAAAATGGATAAGTAGGGTCTAAAGACGTTTTTTTATTTTTGACTGTTGGTTTAAAATTGCAACCAACTTTTTACCCTCTATTTCGAACCTAATGTTTTGACGTGATCCCCGTTGTGTGGCAGGTGAGAATTTTCCATGTGATAATGCTTTTAAGGTTTAGTTTCATGGTTGGTTGTGTTTTATTTTTGTATCAACTTGTTGTGTGAATATCTCTTTCAGGTTTTCGGTCAGAATTTCATCTTCACGCGGATCATTGGCCTTTATAAAGACCATGACTACCGCCTTGGCGAATTCGTAAACCGACTTAAACCCATTTGTCTTGATTATTCTTTCGATTCTCTTTTTGTCCGTTACGGACAGGTCTGCCTTGATCTGCATAATTAACGGTCTTTTATGGGGATATGCTCCCTGCGTTGCAACGTCTTTTTCATGATAACCTCGTCGGCTGATCCCCATTCGAGGTGGGTGCCGTAAAGCGAGGTGCGCCATTCCTGTTCCTCCCGTTCTTCCCGGTACACGTCTTGCTCGATCAACGAAACAGCCTGCAGAATCAGTTTCCGCAAAAGAACTCCCTTATGCCTGATGCCCTGCTGTTCCATTATTCGATTAAAGCGTTCCTCATCGTCCCCGGTGAGGTCGATCTTTACTGCGAAATATTCGTAGTAGTATTTTTTCATAGTTTTCTCAGCGTTTTTATTAGCGTTCCGAACTGTCGGTAAATTCTGATCTTCTCGACGTCTCTTCTTAAATACAATGGTGTGTAAATGCCCTGAAACTGTATTACCCTTAACCGTTTACGCCATTTATGGAATGTTTGTGGCGAACAGTTAAGAATCCGGATGGCCTGATCCTCTCTAACAGTCCCCTGCATTTTCTTCATCTTCTCGTATCTGGAAAAAAACAAATCCGAGTCTCTTTTTAATTTCTCAATTTTCACCCCCACAGGCATAAAATATCAATTTTAACAATTTTTCAACCCCCACAGTCCAAAAAAACCTCGCGCGTGTTAATGTGAGGGTGCTGAGGTTGGGCACCCCTCCGGCCTCGTCAAAAATGACCTCCCCGGCTTCGTTTTAAGCCCTTTTCGGCTGCTCCCTGAGGCAAACCTCATCAATGCTACGATAATGTCATAGAACGTATAGGAGTGAGCGGCAGGGGTACTGCCGCCCATCCTAATACTACATCGTGTACTCGCTCCGTTGTCCGCCGGACAATAAAGCATACAACTTCACTTCGTTGACTTTTACCTTTTTGCCTTCCAGATAATAGTGTGACTTCACATAGCTTGGATGAAGCCCCAAAGTCTCCAGGCTCCTGCGGATAGACTCGATCGCCTCATACTGTTCGGCTGTTACCTGATAAGTGTATCTCTCCCGATAATGGTCGTCAACAGCTTTCTC
>DNNJ01000133.1 GCA_003487955.1 Clostridiales bacterium
TCATATCGCCATTTTTTTCTTACCTGCTTTTAGGTTAAATTAATCTAAGTCGGACATTTTGTCCGAGTAAAAGGATGTTGGACTAATAATATATGTATGGGCGGCGGGTCCTTCAATATGGAAATATGCACTGGAATTCATATGCTTCTTGGCCTTGAACATGGCGTTATTGGATTTTATTCTTTTGGCGGATAATTATTTTAGTATAAAAGAATAAAACTCGAAATCTGTATTTTTATCCAAGGCGTATTTTTTAAAGTCATTATAATTTAATATACCCGCTTTAACCTTTTCAGCAAGCATGAGTAGTTTAGCAATTTCCATTAAACTACCACGCATTTGGTTGCTATGTTCATAGTCTGCCAACTGTTGTCGATATTTGCCGGTAAAATAACTGGAAATATAAATAAACTGCGTATTTGGCAAATTATCAGGTAAATCTTTCCACCACGTTGATTTATCATTACGTGTCCGGTATTGCCGTATATAGCGCGACATAGCATCAGTATTATGCGCCGTAAAAGCAAAGCCTTGAGAATAGGCTTTTGAATCAATAATCCAGCCGTCGGTCTGATCATAAACAAAACCGTCAGGCTTATTAGCGCCACCTAAATGTCTACCATGAAATCCCATTTCTTTAGTAAATAGATCTGTAGAAAGAATCTCGAACTGAGTATTCTCTTGATTTGACGTATTTTTTTTAAATGCAATATCAACCGCCTGCAGATAGTGGTGGTCAATGTGCTTAAGTACCGGCCGCAAAAATGTCTTTATTTTGTCAGCTTCTGAAGATTTAAATTCATCATCAATTTTAACTGGAATAGTAAAATCGTACAGTTCCTCTTTCAGTTTTAATTTCCCTTTATCGTTAATAATTTCTATTCCAAGCCGATTTAAGCCAATGGCATCATCAATTACTTGCTCAGGTATACTATTAATTGACTGCCGTACAACGTTTATTTTTTGCGATATTACATTGGCCGCAAGCCCATTAGGAGATTCAGATAGAAATTTCAGCATCAAAGCTCTGGCAGTTTTACGCTTATTGGCATTTTCAATTTTGGGAGCCAAATATTCCCAACGTACTCTTTTTTTAGAACGCTTAAATTTAGAACCGCCATTAACATAATTTAAGGCTATTCTGCCATCGTAAGTAACTCTATACTCTGGTCCAACAGATACGGTATAAGTATTATCACCTACTTTACGTTCGGCTGTTCGTTGTCTCTGTTTAATAAGTCCGTAAAAAACAAAAACACCAGCAAGCCAACGCATATACTTATCAGCTGTGCTTTCTCCATTACTTCTAATCCTTTTGATTTCTGCATCATCATGGTGGATTTTAGCGTTGATCAAACCATCAACAAACAGATTCTCTGGAAGGGACACAAAACCTGGCTCATCAATAAAGCCAAAATTACTGCCTAAATCAAATTTAGAATACCATTTGGAAGGATCCTGGTTCATGAGCCGTAAAAGCCATGCCGCATAGGGGTATTCCATAAGCCGCTCAAACATAAACTTTTTAAGTTTCGAGTTATCTTTATTATCAAACAATTTCACTGCTTTTTCCCCGAATTCTGTAATGGAATAGTAATCTTCTCGATAATTTAGGTCAATCAGCCCCATTCCAATAGCGACGCTTAGATAATTACTTGCTGCCCAATCAGTGATTACAGGAGAGCGCTGCCCTTTGTATATTGCTCTTATGAGGCCTGTCGCATAAGGCTTCCTTCCAATTTTGCTCTGTAAAGTAACTAATTGTTTATGCTTTAAATGCTGATTATTTTCTAACGCAGCTATAAGTTGTTCATATATTGACGTTGGCGCTCCTAATTTAGCTGTAGTATTTGCCAACCCACCATTTATTAAGCCTTTATAAATGCTCGAATTTTTATCGAATAAAGCTGGTACCCGCACAACATCGGTAAGATCCTGTGATACGTCCTGACCCAAACCAAAAGTTCTATCAGGAAATGTTTTATATTCACTTATATTGATCATAATGATACCCTCTTTTCAGCACTATTATTATACAGCAAATAACCGGATGCTAAAAGTCCAGTAAATAGTATATAAATTTCTCTTGCTTTTTTCATCATATAGCAGTAATATAAGGATGAGAAAGGATGTGAAAAAATGAGATATATAGGCTCAAAGAAACTGCTACTATATGACATTGATCAGATGTTAGAGCATCACCTTACTGGTAATGAAAGGACTTTTTTAGACCTGTTTGCCGGTACAAATGTTGTCGGTAATTATTTTAAGGGTAGGTACACTATTTACAGCAATGATATTTTATATTTCAGCTTTATAAATGCAAAAGCGATCATTGAAAACAATAGCATCCTTCGGTTTGCTGGTCTGAAAAAAATAGGGATTTATGACCCTTTTCAATTTTTTAACGATGCTAAAAATATAAATCCTGTTTCGCACTATTATGAGAAATCGTATACACCATCAGGCGGAGCAATGTATCTTACGGTTGAAAACGGCCAACGAATTGATTTTATCCGGGATACGATTGACGAATGGAAGTTTGAAAATTTAATTACGCAGTCTGAGTATTACTATTTAGTTTCTTCCCTAATTCAGTCAGTACCGTTTGTAAGCAATATTACAGGGACATATGGTGCTTATTTGAAAAAGTGGGATAAGCGCGCATTTAAAGTCTTGACAATGCAGCCTTTAAATGTTATAAACAATCATCGCAGAAACCGTGCATTCAATGAAAATGCCAATAAACTGGTAAAAAAGCTAAATGCAGATATTACATATATTGATACACCATATAACTGCCGACAGTATGCAGCGAACTATCATTTGCTTGAAAATATAGCCCGCAACAAGAAACCAATACTTAATGGTAAAACACGGATTTTTGACTGGACACCTTTGAAAAGCGACTTTTCAGTAAAGAAAAGGGCGCTTGCCGCAATGGAAGAACTTATTAAAAATTTAAATTCGCAACATGTTATTATAAGTTACAGCAACGAGGGAATTATCTCATTTGATAGCCTTATAAGCATGTTGTCTAAATATAGCATTACAGGTAATGTAGAAGTAAAAGCACTCAAATACCATAAATATGAATCTAAGCTCAAACCAAAAAATAACAACCTAAGTGAGTATCTCATTTACTTTCAGCGTAAAGTATTGCAGAGAAAAGCAAAAAAAAAGAGTATAGTTATTGCAACATGGCACCCAACGTTTAAGGCGTCATATATAAAAAGTCCTTTAAATTATATCGGAGGTAAATACAAACTGTTATCGCAGCTAATTCCTCTTTTTCCTAAAAGTATAAATACGTTCGTCGATTTGTTCAGTGGCGGCGCTAACGTGGGTATAAATGTCAGCGCTAAGTATTACATTTTTAATGATATGAATAACCGTATAAATGAAATGTTCCGGTATTTTGCGCAGCATAATGCCGATGAAATTATTACGTCTATAAAAAAGCGCATTAAGCAGTATAGCCTCAGTATGACCAACCAGAACGCGTTTCTCAGGTTTAGGGAAGATTACAACCAAAATCCTAATCCACTTGATCTGTACGTCCTGTCCTCATATAGTTACAACTACCAGTGCCGGTTCAACAATAAAATGGAGTTTAATAATCCATTTGGCAGGAATCGAAGTCACTTCAGTAAAAATATGGAAAACAATCTGCGCTTATTTGTCAACAGACTTCATATGATTGATGCCGTGTTCACTGACAAATTATTCACTGACGTTGATTTAAATACGTTAACAGACAAAGATTTCGTATATCTTGACCCGCCTTATCTTATTACACGGGGAAATTATAACGATGGAAACAGAGGATTTCAGAACTGGGGAATAAAACAAGAAAAACAGCTTTATCAGTTAATGAACAGGTTAACTGAACTACATGTTCCTTATGCGCTCACAAATGTCCTCAAACATAAAGGGAAATCCAATGATATACTTAAAGATTATATTCAAAAGCATAACGTTAAGGTCGTTACTTTGCGTTCTTCCTACAAAAATTCATCATATAATACAAGTGCCCTTGAGAGTAATGAAGTACTCGTTATGAATTACGAGCCGGCAGATAAAAAAATCCAAAGATAATTGGTATCCTTATTGGGTTTATTGTTGCCAAATATTGCATTTTCAAATTCAACGTGCTATACTAACAAACAAAGTAATAAAATAACCCCATCAACAGCATATCGGCTGTAAAGAATAACACCTATTCTTTACACTGATCGAAACGTAACACATTACGTTCGAAGGCTGACAAGCCATTAACAGGGTTGATTTTCTGTGCTGCTTTAAAAGTAGTATGGTAATCATAAATTTGTCAAGAGCCTGAACGTAACAGTTTTACCGACTGCGTTCAGGTTCTTGCTTTTTGCCTTTTTGCAAAAGGTAAGACCGTGGACGTTGTTCCACAACGCTATTGGATTAGAGCCATACAACTTGAATCCAATAAACTAAACCTAAATGAATGGACCTTGAAAAGTGGACAAAGAACCAAGAAAAATACTCTTTGCAGAGTACGCATTCTGCGACATACAAAGAGAAATACGTGGAACACTGTACTGGGACTGACGCCAGCATTTGCTGCGCTTCCTCGGTACACCACAGGAAACGGCTTGCTCACTCTTCTTATGATAGCAGATGTTCTGTTATCATAAGTAAAAGCTTAATTATCACTAAGCCTCTACTTATGATAGCAGAGAAAGCTTTCTCACTTTCCCCATTATCATATTGGTGCGCCCACGGGGATTCGAACCCAGGACCTTCTGATTCGTAGTCAGACACTCTATCCAGCTGAGCTACGAGCACATATCTGCTGCCCCTTTATCCGGGACAGCTTCTCCATTATA
>DNNJ01000421.1:0-878 GCA_003487955.1 Clostridiales bacterium
GGCTCCCCGTCTGTTATTGCAACAGTATGCTCATAGTGAGCAGATGGTTTACCGTCAACAGTGACCACTGTCCAATTGTTTTTTAAAACCTTAACATTGTATGCTCCTGCATTTATCATGGGCTCAATAGCAAGGACCATTCCTTCCTGCAGCCGCGGACCTTTGTTTGGTTTCCCGAAGTTAGGTACTTGCGGTGATTCATGCATATTTTTCCCTACTCCGTGCCCAACATAGTCTCTTACTACCGACAAACCCTGTGATTCTGCATAAGCTTGGATTGCGTGTGATATGTCAGACAGACGGTATGATAGTTTTGCAAACTTGATGCCTTCATAAAAGCATTGTCTTGTTGCTTCAACCAAATGCTTCTTTTCTTCATCAACTTCTCCTACTAAAAACGTCTTTGCGCTGTCACCCACGTATCCTTCAAATGTTGCGCCTATATCTACACTTACTATATCCCCTTCCCTTAACTCCCTTTCTGAAGGAAATCCATGCACTACTTCTTCATTAACTGAAGCGCATATTGCAAAGGGAAATCCGTTATAACCTTTAAATGTAGGTATGGCATTTTGTGATCTTAAAAAATCATCAACCAACCGGTCAAGCTCTTTGGTTGTAACACCGGGTTTAATATGCTTTCTCACTAATTCATGAGACTGGGCTACCAAGCGGCCGGCCTTTTTCATTATTTCAATTTCTCTTCTTGTTTTGAGAATAATCATACTATTTCCTCAACTCGGCAATTATATCTTTGCCAACCTGGGCTATTGGTTTCTCACCGTCTATATTTACTATTATACCTTTTTGGGTGTAATAATCAATAAGAGGCTCTGTTTGTTCCTGATAAACATTAATTCTGTTTTCAACTGTTTCTT
>DNNJ01000421.1:1167-1488 GCA_003487955.1 Clostridiales bacterium
GTTAAATGACATGTGGTATGTCTGACCGCAGTCTTTGCATATTCTTCTGCCAACAGCTCTTTCAACAAGAAGTTCTTTTCTGACCATTATATTTATTACATAGTCTAGGGCTTTGCCCATGCTTTTTAAAGCATCCTCCAAAGCATCTGCCTGATAAATTGTTCTTGGAAATCCGTCCAAAAGAAATCCGTTACTGCAATCATCTTGAAGCAGTCTGTCTTTAACAAGTTCAACCGTAAGGTCATCGGGAACCAATTTGCCCTGGTCCATGTATTCCATAGCTTTCTTGCCAAGGGCGGTTCCTTCTTTTATATTTTTTCT
>DNNJ01000421.1:1737-5390 GCA_003487955.1 Clostridiales bacterium
GGTATTGAAAATTCATTTACAATTGTTTCTGCTTGAGTTCCCTTACCGGCTCCCGGAGGTCCCAATAAAATTGCTCTCATTTTCCTTACCTCTTTCCTACTTTAAAAATCCTTTGTAATGTCTCATTATCATTTGAGCTTCTATTTGCTTCATAGTTTCAAGAGCAACACCTGATACTATCAAAAGTGATGTTCCTCCGAAATTGATATTCAAATTTGTAAAGGAGAATACCAATGTTGGTATTGTTGCTATTATTGCAAGTGCAATTGCTCCTGCTATGGTAATTCTGTTTAGTACTTTATTCAAATATTCTGCAGTTGGTCTTCCCGGTCTTATACCCGGTATAAATCCTCCGTTTTCCTTAAGGGTATTTGAGTATTCAAATGGATTGAATTGTACCGCTGTATAGAAATACGTAAAGAATATAATCATTAATATATTTAATGTCGTATAAATATATACTCCGGGATTTTGTGCTACTGAGAAGTATTTTTGAACTCCTGCTGCCATATTCGGGAAGAAAAATGCCAATGTCTGTGGTATTGCCAAAATCGTTGAAGCAAATATTACAGGCATAACTCCTGCCATTAATACTTTCATGGGAATGTGTGTGCTTTGTCCGCCGTACATTTTTCTTCCCACTACTCTTTTTGCATACTGAACAGGTATTTTTCTTTCTCCCTGCTGAATAGCTATTACTCCAACTATTATGAAAAAAGCAAATATCAAAAATATTAATATTTCTAATATATTTACCGCTCCTGCTTGGAACTGATAAATTATTGTTCCCCAATCACGTGGAAACTGTGATACTATACCAATCATTATGATTATTGATATACCGTTTCCTATACCTTTTTCTGTTATCAGTTCACCTAACCACATAAGAAATGCTGTTCCTGCCGTTAAAACTATTATTACCGTAGCTATTGATAAGAAGTTCTTTTCAATTATAGCTGAATTAAAGAACCCTATACTGTATGCAGTAGCTTGAATCAATGCTAATATAACAGTAATATATCTGGTCCATTGAGCCATCTTTTTCTTTCCGTCTTCTGCTTTAAATATTTCTTCTAATTTTGGAATAGCAATTGTCAATAACTGAAGAATAATTGAAGACGTAATGTATGGATATATATTTAATGCAAATATTGTAAAATCTTTAAAGGCACCGCCGCTCATCATGTTAAAGAAGTCTAATAGACCTCCTGCGGTTCCGGCGAACATGTTTTCAACAACTGCCCTGTCAATACCCGGAACAGGTATTACGGCACCTAATCTGTACACTATCAGCATTAATAACGTAAACATAATTCTTTTTCTTAAATCAGGTATTTTCCATGCATTTTTTAAAGTTTCAAACAACTAAATCACCTCAGCTTTACCGCCGGCAGCTTCAATCTTTTCTACGGCTGACTTGCTGAATTTATGAGCTTTTACTGTAAGCTTCTTTTCAAGTTCACCGTTTCCAAGTATTTTAACTCCGTCTAGTTGTTTTTTTATGATCCCCTCTGATTTAAGAATTTCAGGAGTGATTTCTGCTCCATCTTCAAATTGATTTAAAGCTTCGACATTCAACTCAGCATACTGAGTCCCGAAAATATTTGTAAACCCTCTCTTTGGAAGTCTCCTGTAAAGAGGCATGTTCCCGCCTTCAAATCCCGGTCTTGTACCTCCGCCTGAACGTGAGCCTTGACCATTCATACCTCTGCCTGCAGTCTTTCCTTGTCCTGAGGCTGTACCTCTTCCTAATCTTTTTTTCTTTTTCACACTGCCCGGATTAGGTTTTAACTCGTGAAGTTTCATATTTAACACCTCCTTGTAGTTATTCAATAACCTCTACCATAAAGTCAACCTTTTTGATCATTCCTCTGATTTGAGGAGTATCTTCTTTTTCAACTACATGGCCTATCTTCTTCAAACCCAAAGCTTTCATGTTTTTCACCTGACAAGGGGTTCTTCCGATTATGCTTTTAATCTGTTTAATTTTAATCGTTGCCATTATATTCACCTCTTAACCTAAAATTTCTTCCACTGTTTTCCCTCTGACTTTTGCAACTTCTTCAGAGTTCTTGAGGGATTTTAAGGCTTCCATTGTTGCATTAACAACATTTCTTGGATTATTTGAACCCAATGATTTTGTTCTGATATCTCTAATGCCTGCAAGTTCCATCACCGCACGAACCGGTCCTCCTGCGATTATTCCGGTACCTTCTTTCGCCGGTTTAACAAGAACTCTGCCTGCGCCATATCTGCCAATTATCTCATGTGGCACTGTAGTTTCTCTCAGTGGCACTTTAATCATATTCTTTTTAGCATCTTGTATTGCTTTTCTTATAGCATCGGGAATTTCAACGGCTTTTGCCATTCCAATTCCAACACGACCATTTTCATCACCAACAACAACCAATACGCTGAAACGGAAGTTCCTACCACCTTTTACAACCTTAGTAACACGGTTGATGCTGATAACTTTTTCTTTCACATCCAATTGGCTTGCATCTATACGTCCACGTTGCTCCATGACTAACCTCCTTATCTAAAATTCAAGTCCGCTTTCTCTTGCTCCTTCAGCAAGAAACTTAACTCTTCCGTGATATAAATAACCGCCTCTGTCAAAAACTACTGTATTTATATCTTTTTCTTTCGCTCTTTCTCCTACTGTTTTGCCGACTAATTTTGCCGCTTCTGATTTAGTCAGTCCAGCTACCTTTTCTTTTAACTCTTTATCCTGAGTTGAAGCACTTGCTAATGTAGCTCCGGTAGCATCATCAATTACTTGAGCGTATATGTGCTTAGAACTTTTAAATATATTCAATCTTGGTCTTTCAGGAGTACCTGTGATTTTATTTCTTATACTATTGTGTCTTTCTATTCTTTTTTGATTCTTATCAACTTTTTTAAGCAATACACTCACTCCTTTCTTTACTAATTTCCGGTCTTGCCGGCCTTGCGTCTTACAACCTCATCGGAGTATTTAATACCTTTGCCCTTGTAAGGTTCCGGTCTTCTCCAGTCTCTGATTATCGCCGCATAGTTTCCTACTTGTTGTTTATCTATACCTTTAACAATAATTTTGTTTGTACCCTCAACTGTTGTTTCAATACCTTTCGGGTCTTCCATTTCTACAGGATGGGAGAGCCCTAAATTTAATACTAACTTATTTCCTTGTTTTTGTGCCCTGTATCCAACACCAACAATTTCAAGAGTTTTTTGATATCCTTCTGTAACACCTGTAACCATGTTGTTAATAAGTGTTCTTGTAAGTCCGTGAAGTGATCTGTATTGTTTTTCTTCTGATTCTCTGGAAACTATAATCTCTGTTCCTTCGATTTCTATGTTAATGAGCTTTGGCAGCTGCTGTTCAAGCTGACCTTTTGGGCCTTTAACAACGGCAAAGTTATTTTTATCTATATTAACTTCAACATTTGCAGGTATATTTACAGGTTTTATCCCTATTCTTGACATATCGGCACCTCCTATTCGTTATTTTACCATACGTAGCAGATTACTTCTCCGCCAACTCCCTGTGTTCTTGCCTTTCTATCAGTTACGATTCCCTTTGATGTAGAAATAATAGCTATGCCTAAGCCGCCTAGAACCCTCGGTGTATCTTCTTTCCCGACATAAACTCTAAGTCCCGGTTTAGAAAT
>DNNJ01000421.1:5610-5773 GCA_003487955.1 Clostridiales bacterium
CCCGGTTTAGAAATTCTCTTAATACCGGTTATTACTCTTTCTTTATTTTGTTGGTATTTAAGTTCAACTCTTATAATACCTTGTTTTCCGTCATCTATAACATCAAAGCCTTTAATATATCCTTCTTCCAATAAGATACAAGCTATTTCCTTCTTAATCTTTG
>DNNJ01000421.1:6088-9825 GCA_003487955.1 Clostridiales bacterium
AAATTTTACCAGCTGGCTTTTTTAACTCCGGGTATCTGACCTTTGTACGCTAATTCTCTAAAGCATATACGGCATATACCATATTTCCTTAAATAAGCATGAGGTCTTCCGCAAATTTTGCATCTTGTATATTCTCTTGTTGAGAACTTTTGTTTTCTCTTTTGTTTAACTTTTAGAGATGTTTTTGCCATTTCTATCCCTCCTTACTTTCTAAAAGGCATTCCCATCAAGCTCAAAAGCTCGCGGGCTTCTTCATCAGTATTAGCCGTTGTTGTTATGATTATATCCATACCTCTAATTTTATCGATTTTATCATAATTTATTTCGGGAAAAATCAACTGTTCCTTTATCCCCAAAGCATAGTTTCCTCTGCCGTCAAAAGCTGTTTTCGATACGCCTCTGAAGTCTCTAACTCTTGGCAATGCAATGTTTACAAGCTTGTCGAAGAATTCGTACATATGCTCTCCTCTTAAAGTAACCTTGCATCCTACCGACATTCCTTCTCTTAATTTAAAGTTAGAAATAGATTTTTTTGCTTTAGTTACAACAGGTTTTTGACCCGCAATCAATGTCATTTCTTCCACAGCGTTGTCTAGGAATTTTTGATTTTCTTTTGCTTCGCCAACGCCCATATTTAAAACTATCTTTTCTAATTTTGGTGCCTGCATAATGCTGTCATACTGAAACTTTTCCATTAGTGCCGGCACAACTTGTTCCTTATATGTCGCTTTTAATCTGGCCATACTCGTACCTCCCTCCTGAGCTTATTTTAAAACTGTACCGCACTTTTTACATGCTCTTACTTTTTTATCGTTTTCTATTTTTAACTCAGTTCTCACGCCTGATTTACATTTATCGCAATACAGCATAACATTTGAAGAGTTTATTGCTCCTTCTTTGGCAATAATTCCTGCCTGTTGCATCTCTTTAGTTTGTTTCTGGTGTTTTGTCTGCATATTGACATTTTCAACCACAACTCTATTTTTTTTCGGTAAATTTTCAAGAATTTTCCCAATCTTGCCTTTGTCGCTGCCTGCTATAACTACTACTTTATCGCCTTTTTTTACGTGCATCTTTACACCTCCCATTAAAGTACTTCCGGTGCCAGTGAGATTATTTTCATAAACTTCCCGTCTCTTAATTCTCTTGTTATGGGTCCAAATATACGTGTCCCTACAGGAGTTCTATCATCTTTTATAATAACAGCAGCATTTTCATCAAATTTTATATATGTCCCGTCTTTCCTTCTTACGCCGCTCTTAGTTCTAACAATGACTGCTTTAACCACATCACCTTTCTTAACAACTCCACCGGGTGTTGCGGATTTAACCGTACATACAATTATATCGCCAATGTTTCCATATTTAACAACTGAACCGCCCAATACCGTAATTACAAGGACCTCTTTTGCTCCTGAATTATCTGCGACTTTCAGCCTTGACTCTGTTTGTATCATGTTTTTACCTCCCTTCAATTGTCATAGGGTCTATTTTGCTTTCTCTAATATTTCAACTACTCTCCAGCATTTTTCTTTTGACAATGGTCTGGTTTCCATTATTTTTACTGTATCACCTATAGCACATCGGTTCTCTTCATCATGTGCTTTAAATTTTTTAGTCATTTTAATTCTTTTTTTATAAAGAGGATGTGCGACAAGCTTTTCTGTAGCAACTACTATTGTCTTATCCATTTTATCACTGACTACTTTACCAATTCTTACTTTTCTGTTGCCTCTTTCCAAAGTAAATCCTCCTTTCTATTACTCCGCATTAATATTTAATTCTCGTTCTCTAAGAACTGTTTTAACTCGGGCGATATCTTTCTTGACTTTATTTATTCTCATAGGGTTATCAAGCTCCCCGGTTGCAAGCTGAAATCTTAAATTGAAGAGTTCTGTCTTTAGCTCACCAACAGATTTATTCAACTCATCAACTGATTTTTTTCTTAATTCCTTAGCTTTCATCTGCTTCACCATCCTTTTCTGCTGCCTGTTCCTTGGCAACAAATTTGCATTTGATAGGCAATTTATGCATGGCAAGTCTCATTGCTTCTCTGGCGACATCCTCGGAAACTCCTGACATTTCAAATAATACTCTGCCAGGTTTCACTACTGCTACCCAGTATTCAGGTGAACCCTTGCCTTTACCCATACGTGTTTCGGCTGGTTTTTTTGTTACCGGTTTATCCGGAAATATTTTAATCCAAATTTGACCGCCCCTCTTAACTGCTCTTGTCATAGCTCTTCTGGCCGCTTCAATTTGGTTTGATGTTATCCAAGCTGGCTCAATTGCCTGTAGCCCATATTCGCCGTATGTGATAGTATTGCCTCTTGTAGCAACACCCGACATTCTTCCTCTTTGCTGTTTACGGCGTTTTACTCTTTTAGGCATTAACATAATTATTTCCTCCTTCCTTCAGGACTTATTGCTTTTTGTCTCTTTTAAAATTACCTGGTTTGCCACCCGGTCTTCTTTTCTTCTTAGCATCTCTGTTATCGTTTAGTGCTCTTGCAGGCTCTTGATAATCCGATAATAATGAACCGGGTTTTCTAAGAATTTCACCTCTGCATATCCAAACCTTAACACCAACTTTGCCAAATGTTGTATCTGCTTCTGCAAAACCATAGCTTATGTCAGATCTTAAAGTTTGAAGAGGAATTTTACCCTCCGAATATCCTTCAGTTCTTGCCATATCAGCTCCGTTCAATCTTCCGGATACACTAGTTTTAATTCCCTTTGCACCCACCTTCATTGTTCTTTGCATCGCCTGTTTCATTGCTCTTCTGAATGAAATACGCTTTTCAAGCTGACTTGCAATATTTTCTGCAACTAATTGTCCGTTTAACTCAGGTACTTTAACTTCTTCCACATTAATGATAACAGTCTTTCCTGTTATTTTTTCTATGCTCGATTTTAAAGTATCAACACCGGTACCGCCTTTTCCGATAATCATACCGGGCTTTGCCGTAAATACACTTACTTTAACTCTGCCGGCAAATCTTTCAATTTCTATTTTTGCTATACCTGCTTGAAAGTTTTCCTTTTTTATATATTCACGAATTTTATAGTCTTCACTTAAATTTTCACCGAAATTCTTTTTGTCAGCATACCATTTAGAATCCCAATCATTGATTATACCAACTCTTAGTCCATGAGGGTTTACCTTTTGACCCATTTTTTACCTCCTTTACTGTAGTTATTCTCTTTCTTTAACAACTGCACCAACGTGGCTGCTTCTTTTCAATATTTTATATGCCGAACCTTTTGCTCTTGGTCTCCATCTTTTGAGAGTTGGCCCTTGATTTGCATATGCATTTGAAACATATAATTTATCTCTATCCATATCAAAGTTGTTTTCTGCATTAGCTGCTGCAGATTTTACTACCTTCTCTAAAATCTTAGCTCCCTTGCCGGGATGAAATTTTAAAATTGCCAATGCTTCGTCAACTTGCTTGCCTCTTACCATATCACACACGAATTTCATCTTTCTTGGTGATATTCTCATATATTTAGCAACTGCTTTAGCTTCCATCTTAGCTGCCTCCCTTCTTATTTAACTTTTGAAGTTTTGTCGGATTTGTCATGTCCTCTATATGTTCTTGTCGGAGCAAATTCACCTAACTTATGTCCGACCATATCTTCAGTTATATATACAGGAACGTGCTTTCTGCCATCATGTATAGCTAATGTATGGCCTACCATTTCGGGGAATATTGTCGATCTTCTTGACCAAGTTTT
>DNNJ01000080.1:0-11956 GCA_003487955.1 Clostridiales bacterium
ATGGAATATTTTACCGGGTTCATAATAGTACGAATGAAGGATGGTAAAGTTAATTATACATTCGTATTATGGCGAATGTAAAATCAATTTATTCTTGAAATTACTATACAAACCGTTGACAAGGGTTTGTATTTTTGTTATTATGTCTTTGTAAATTGATAAAAAAGGAAGGGTTATTTATGAGCTTTGATGTAAAGAGGGTATATGTTGAAAAAATAGCAGGGTTTAACACTGAAGCATTAAATCTATTAAACAGCTTAAAGGAAAATTTAAATATTGAAAAATTAAACAACCTTAGGATATTGAACAGGTATGATGTTTCAAACATTGATGAAGATGATTTTAAAAGCAGCGTAACGAATGTATTTTCAGATCCAAGTCAGGATACTGTTTATTTTGAAAATGTTGAGCTTAAAGGACATGTTTTTGCCGTTGAATATTTGCCGGGTCAATATGACCAAAGAGCCGATTCTGCAGCCCAGTGCATTCAAGTCATTTCCGGTAAAGAAAAACCTACTGTTAAATATGCGAGAGTTTTTATTCTTGAAGGAGGACTATCCAAGGAAGAAATTGAAAAAATCAAGAATTACCTTATTAACCCTGTTGATTCCAAAGAAGCAGAGTTTACTAAGCCTCATACATTAGAAGATAAGTGCCCGGCTGCTAAAGATGTGGAAACAGTAGAGCTTATAAATAAATCTAAAAAAGAATTAGAAGAGTATCGAAATGACACAGGCCTTGCAATGAGCTTTGAAGATTTGGTTTTTTGTCAGGAATACTTTAAAAATACAGAAAAAAGAAATCCTACTATTACCGAAATTAAAGTAATAGATACTTATTGGTCTGACCATTGCAGGCATACAACATTTTTTACACAAATAGAAAATATAGAATTTGAAAAAGGAAAAATTACCGAAGAAGTTAAAACAGTATATGATGAATATTTGAATGTAAGGAAATTTGTTTATAAAAGCAAGAGAGATATAACCTTGATGGATTTGGCAACCATAGGTGCCAAGGAATTAAGAAAAAAAGGACTTTTGGATGACTTGGAGATTTCTGAAGAAATTAATGCATGCAGCATCATTATAAATGTGGTAAAAGACGGGATAAATGAAGAATGGCTGTTAATGTTCAAAAATGAAACACATAACCATCCAACAGAAATCGAGCCTTTTGGCGGAGCAAACACCTGCCTTGGAGGAGCCATAAGGGACCCACTTTCAGGACGCTCCTATGTATATCAGGCAATGCGTATCACCGGATGTGCAGATCCTAAACAAAAAATTGAGGATACATTGCCCGGAAAGCTTCCTCAAAGAAAAATTACAACGGAAGCAGCCAAAGGGTACAGCTCTTACGGAAATCAAATCGGACTTACAGCCGGCTATATAAATGAAATATATCATCCGGATTATGTTGCCAAAAGGTTGGAGGCAGGTGCAGTTATTGCTGCAGCACCACGGGAGAATGTAATAAGAGAAACACCAATAAAAGGTGATGTTGTAATACTTTTGGGAGGAAGAACAGGCAGGGATGGTATGGGAGGAGCAACAGCTTCTTCCAAGAAGCAGACAGAAGAAGAAACGACTGTTTTAATCGGTATGGAAGTGCCAAAAGGAAATGCTCCGATGGAAAGAAACATCCAAAGATTATTCAGGAAAAAAGAAGCAAGTATACTTATAAAAAAATGCAATGATTTTGGTGCCGGAGGAGTTTCTGTTGCCATAGGAGAATTAGCTGACGGATTAAATATAAACTTGGATATGGTAACAGTAAAATATGACGGACTTGACGGAACGGAATTAGCAATATCCGAATCCCAGGAAAGAATGGCAGTGGTTATAAGAAAAGAGGATGTTGAAGAATTTAATAAATATGCCCAAGAAGAAAATCTTGAGTCAACAGTTGTGGCAGAGGTTACTGATGACAGAAGGCTAAAAATGACATGGAGGGGCAAGACGATACTTGATATTGGCAGAGACTTTTTGGATACAAACGGCGTAAGGCAAAAGACAAATGCTGTAATTACAGAACCTGTTAACTCAAAGTACGAAAGAAGTTTTGGAAGCGACAATATAAGAGAATTATGGCTTGAAAATTTAAATGAGCTGAATGTCGCAAGCCAAAAAGGAATGGTTGAAATATTTGATTCAACTATAGGAGCAGGTAGTGTAATAGTGCCCTTTGGAGGCAAGACTCAGCTTACGCCGGCAGAAGGTATGGCTGCCAAAATTCCTGTTGAAAAGGGAGTTACATCTACCTGCTCTTTAATGACTTATGGATTTGACCCTTATCTTTCTAAGGAAAGCCCTTATCATGGAGCAATGTATGCTGTAATTCACTCTGTTGCTAAAATTGTTGCAATGGGCGGTGAACACAAAAATATAAGGCTTTCATTCCAGGAATATTTTGAAAAGCTGAACAAGGAGCCGAAAAGATGGGGGAAACCATTAAGCGCCTTGTTGGGAGCATTCAAGGTTCAGCATGAACTTAAAATTCCTTCCATAGGAGGAAAGGACAGCATGTCCGGAACCTTTAAGGAGCTTGACGTACCGCCTGCATTAATAAGCTTTGCCGTAGCTGTAACGGATGTAAAAAATATTATTTCACCTGAATTCAAAAAGGCAGACAGCAAGGTTTTATTAATAAAGATTAAAAAGCATGAAAATAATATTCCTGATTTTGAAGATATTAATATAAAGTATACTGCAATTCATGAAGCAATAAAAACAGGAAAAGTTTTAAGTGCCCACACTGTAGGATACGGTGGGATTGCCGCAGCCATAAGCAAAATGACATTGGGAAATGATACAGGGTTTATAAGTGATTTGACAATCGGTGATGATTGGTTTGACGCAAGCTACGGTGATATTATTTTAGAGGTTGAAGATGATTTCACAGATTTAATTGACTGCATTGAAATAGGTAAAACAACGAATGAAAAGGTAATTTCAGTTAATGATATTTGTATATCCTTGGAAGAAATAAAAAATAATTGGCTAAAACCTTTAAACAATATATTTCCTGTAAAAAAGGACGGAGCCGGAACGATTGAAAACTATAGTTTTAGCGTTAAAAATACTGCGAACTCGTCCATGTCAATTGCAAGACCAAGAGTATTTATTCCGGTATTTCCGGGTACAAACTGTGAATACGACACTAAGAGAGCCTTTGAAAGAGCCGGTGCTAAAGCAGATATATTCGTGTTTAAAAACTTAAGAGTACAGGATGTGAAGAATTCCATACAAGAAATGAATTCACGCATAAGACAGTCTCAAATTATTGCATTGCCCGGAGGGCTCAGTGCAGGCGGTGAACCTGATGGTTCAGGAAAGTTTATTGCGGCAGTATTCAGAAATGAATTGCTGAAGGATGCAGTTACTGACCTTTTGAAAAACAGAGACGGTTTGATTATAGGTATAGGCGACGGTTTCAATGCACTTATTAAATTAGGCCTGGTACCTTTCGGAGAAATTACCGAGATGGGAGAAAACTATCCAACCTTATCTTATAATATAATTGGAAGGCATGTATCAACATTTGTTAAAACCAAGGTAGTAAGTAACCTGTCCCCATGGTTTAGCATGTGCAGTATCGGCGATATTCATAACTTGCCTGTGTCTTGCGGCGAAGGAAGATTTGCAGCAAGTGAAAAATGGATTGAGAATTTGAAAAAGAGCGGTCAGATAGCTACTCAATATGTAGATGAAAGCAATGCTCCAACCTATGACGGCTTTTACAATCCAAACGGCTCCATGGAAGCAATAGAGGGCATAACAAGCCCTGACGGCAGAGTCTTGGGCAAAATGGCGCATTCAGAAAGACTTGACGAAAATATATATAAAAACATTCCCGGAAACAAGGAGCAGCTGCTGTTTGAATCGGGAGTAAAATACTTTAAATAAAGGAGGTATTTATGAAAATAGTGATTGTCATGGGAAGCGATTCAGACTTTCCCGTAGTTGAAAAGGGTTATAAAATTTTAAAAGAATTCGGAGTAGAAACTGATGTAAGAGTTATATCAGCCCACAGAACTCCCTTTGAAGCTTTGGAATTTGCAAGAAACGCATATAAAAACGGTTATGAATTGATTATAGCTGCTGCAGGAAAAGCCGCCCATTTGCCGGGAGTATTGGCAGGATGCACAACTGTACCGGTAATAGGACTTCCGATTAAGTCATCTGAATTAGACGGAATGGATGCTTTGTTGTCAATAGTGCAGATGCCTCCGGGAGTACCGGTTGCAACAGTAGGTATAAACGCTGCAGAAAATGCTGCTCTATTGGCTGTACAGATATTATCGGTAAAATATGAAGAGCTGAGACATAAATTTTTAGATTATAAAAAACAAATGGCTGAAAAAGTATTTGAAAAAGACAAGAAATTAAATGAAAAGATTGGGGACATTCCTCCTACCAACAGAGACTTTCATAAATAGGGAGGTGTGTCCCCATACCTAAAAAAGGAGATATTATGCATTTAGAAGGAGATAAATTACATGAGGAATGCGGAGTTGTAGGGGTATATACAAATAATCCGGATATTACAAGCCAGCTCATATATTACGGATTATTTGCACTGCAGCACAGAGGTCAGGAAAGTGCAGGCATTGCTATTCATACCGGTAAAAGGATTGAATTTCATAAGGATATGGGGTTGGTTGCCGATGTTCTTACACAAGACGTAATAGACAGATTGTCAGGTAATATTGCAATCGGACATGTCAGATATTCCACCGATGGGGAGAGCGAAAAGCAAAATGCGCAGCCTTTGGTAGTACGGTATAAAGAAGGGTCTATAGCATTAGCACATAACGGGAATCTGGTTAATGTTGATTCATTAAGAGATATACTTGAAAATGAAGGTGTAATATTTCAAACTTCTACTGATTCTGAAGTTGTAGCCAATTTAGTTTCAAGGCATTACAGAGTCAGTATAGTTAAATCAATACAAACTACAATGGAGGTCGTAAAAGGAGCATATGCATTTGTATTTATGACAGAAAAGGAGCTTATCGGCGTAAGGGATAACTATGGACTGAGACCCCTTTGTCTTGGAAAAAGAGAAGACGGATATTTGCTTGCTTCGGAAAGCTGCGGAATTACCGCAATGGGCGGTGAATTCATAAGGGATATTGAGCCGGGCGAAATTGTTGTTATAAATGAAGAAGGCGTAAACAGCATAAAAACCACAAAATATGCCCAGCAAAATTTGTGTATATTTGAGCATGTATATTTTGCAAGGCCGGACAGCAATTTAGATGGTGTAAATGTTTATGAGACAAGATATAATTCAGGAAGATTATTAGCAAAGGAAGCACCTGTAAAAGCTGATTTGGTATTTTCAGTACCTGACTCGGGAACACCGGCTGCTTTAGGTTATGCAGCAGAATTAAATATACCATATGGTCTTGGAATTATAAAAAACAGATATGCAAAAAGGACTTTTATAGAGCCTAAACAAAGCTTAAGAGAGCGGGGAGTCAAAACAAAACTCAGCATATTAAAGGAAATTGTTAAGGATAAAATTGTTGTTATGGTTGATGACAGTATAGTGAGAGGAACTACAACCAAACAAATTGTAAAAATGGTAAAAGAAGCAGGTGCAAAAGAAGTTCATGTGCGAATTGCTTCACCTCCTGTTACACATTCTTGTTTCTTCGGCATAAATACCCCTGACAGAAGCAAATTGATAGGAGCAAATAAAACTATAGAAGAAATAAAAGAACATATAGAAGCTGACAGCATACATTTTTTGAGTTTAGAAGGCTTAATTAAATCAACAGGTTCAACTGCAGGTTACTGCAAGGCATGTTTAAACGGGAATTACCCCATGGAAGTACCTAACAACGGCATATAAGGAGGCGGTATGGAACAAAAACTGACTTATAAAGATTCAGGTGTTGATGTGAATTCAGGTTACGAAACAGTAAAGCTTATCAAAGACTATTTTAAAAAAACACATATTAAAGGTGTAATGTCAGATATAGGCGGCTTTGGCGGAATGTTTGAGCTCGCCAAGGATGAATATGAAGAACCGGTATTAGTTTCCGGAACTGACGGCGTGGGAACAAAACTTATGGTTGCATTTATGGCAGACAAGCATGACACTATCGGAGAAGATGCCGTTGCCATGTGTGTAAATGATGTTATATGCCAAGGCGCAAAGCCTTTGTTTTTCTTGGATTATATAGCAACAGGAAAATTAGAGCCAAAAAAAGCAGCAAGTATTGTTAAAGGCGTATCGGAAGGCTGTATTAAGGCAGGCTGTGCATTAATAGGAGGAGAAACTGCCGAAATGCCGGGGCTTTACGGCACCGGAGAATATGATATTGCAGGATTTTGTGTCGGAATTGTTGATAAAAAGAAAATAATCGACGGCTCAAAAATTATAGAGGGAGATGTTCTAATTGGAATTCCTTCCAGTGGAATTCATAGTAACGGATATTCCTTGGTACGAAAGGTTTTTTTCAGTCATAAGAATTATGATATAAACCAATATGTAGATGAATTAGGCTGCACCTTGGGAGAAGAGTTGTTAACTCCCACAAGAATTTATCCGAAGCTGATACTTGACCTATTATCTAAATTTGAAATAAAAGGTTTGTCAAATATAACAGGGGGAGGATTTTACGAAAATATTCCAAGGATGTTTCCTGAGGGCATAACAGCAGATATTGACACAGAAAATATCAATGTACTGCCTATATTTAATCTGATGCAAAAAGAAGGAAATATTGATATTGATGAAATGTACGGTACTTTCAATATGGGTATAGGCATTGTTTTAGCTGTGGATAAGAATATTGCGGATAATGTTTTGGACTATTTGAAAAGTGTCGGTGAAACCCCTGTAATTATAGGAAAAACAGTTAAAAGGGAAGGCGGGCTTAAAATATGCCACAGGTAAAAATTGGTGTATTAATTTCAGGTTCGGGAACAAACCTTCAGTCTTTGATTGATAATATTGAGAATGGAAAAATCAACGGAAGAATAACCGTAGTTATATCAAATAGAAAAGATGCTTATGGACTTAATAGAGCAAGACAAAAAAACATTGCTGCTGTCTATATAAGGCAAAAGGATTATGATAGCTTTGAAAAGTTCAATGATGCTATTATTGACGAGTTAAAAAGCCATGGCGTTGAATTGGTAGTATTGGCAGGTTATCTTAAAATTTTAACTCCTCGGTTTATTGAAGAGTTTAGAAACCGAATAATCAATATTCATCCTTCCTTAATACCGGCCTTTTGCGGGAAGGGTTTTTACGGTATTAAAGTTCATGAAGAAGCTATAAATTACGGTGTTAAACTAAGCGGTGCAACAGTACATTTTGTAGATGAAAAGGCAGACACGGGTCCTATTATCATTCAGGAAGCAGTTGAAGTAAGCTATGAGGACACTGCCGAAGCATTGCAGCAGAAGGTACTTAAAATAGAGCATAAAATACTCCCTTTAGCTGTAAAATATTACTGCGGCGGGAAAATACAAATAAGCGGAAGAAAAGTAAAAATTAAGGAGTGAAGTAATGAGAGCTTTAATTAGTGTATCAGACAAAACAGGAATAGTTGAATTTGCTAAAGAATTAGAAAATTTGGGAGTTGAAATTATATCAACAGGAGGCACTCACAAAAAATTACAGGAAGCAGGAATTATAGTAACGGGAATTTCAGAAGTAACAAATTTTCCGGAATGCCTCGACGGAAGGGTTAAAACACTGCACCCTAATATTCATGCGGGAATTTTAGCAATGCGAAAAAACCCTGAGCATATGAAACAGCTTTCTGAGCTAAGCATAAAACCAATAGATTTGGTGGTTGTAAATTTATATCCTTTTAAACAAACAATTTTAAAGGATGGCGTAAGCAGGTCAGAAGCTATTGAAAATATTGATATAGGCGGTCCTACGATGCTTCGCTCTGCAGCAAAAAACTATCAGGATGTGGCTGTTATAGTTGACCCTAAGGATTATGAAAAGGTGCTTGGTGAATTAAAAGAAAACAAAGAAGTTTCCCAAGACACAAAGTTTTATCTTTGCTCAAAAGTTTTTTCTCACACTGCTCATTATGACACATTGATTGCATCATATATGAAAAAAGAAAGGAAAGACAATTCTTTGCATGATACATATACAATGACTTTCGAAAAAATTCAGGAAATGCGATATGGTGAAAATCCTCACCAAAAAGCAGCATTTTATAAAGAAGTTGAAAATGCTGAAGGTCTTTTGGCATCAGCTTTGCAGCTTCATGGCAAGGAACTGTCCTTTAATAATATAAACGATACCAACGGAGCGTTGGAGCTGTTAAAAGAATTTGATGAGCCTTGTGTTGTTGCATGCAAACATGCAAACCCATGCGGAGTAGGTTGCGGGGACAATATTTACGAAGCTTACATGAAAGCATTTAATGCAGACCCCACTTCAATATTTGGAGGCATTGTTGTATTCAACAGAGAAATTGATGAAAAGACAGCAAAGGAAATTAATAAAATTTTTGTTGAAATAATAGTAGCACCCTTCTATGAAGAAAAGGCCCTTGAAATACTAAAATCAAAGAAAAATATAAGACTTTTGCAAATAAAAAATATATCACAAAAGCAGGATGAATACTCCTATGATATTAAGAAGGTTGCCGGCGGTATATTGGTTCAGGAAATTGATTCAAAGCTTCTGCCCGAAGGTGAAGAGTTAAAAACCGTAACAGCTTCCAACCCAACCAACCAGGAAATGAAGGACTTGATGATGGCATGGAAAATTGTAAAACATACAAAATCCAATGCAATAACCATTGTAAAAGACGGTCAGTCCATTGGAATCGGACCCGGACAGGTAAACCGCATATGGGCATGTAAGCAGGCAATAGAGCATGCTTATGAATTTTTGGGAAAAGACAGTACTAAGGGAGCATCTCTTGCATCCGATGCATTTTTCCCCTTTCCTGACTGTGTGGAAGAAGCAGCTAAAGCAGGAATAACTGCAATTATTCAGCCTGGCGGCTCTCTAAAGGACGATGACTCCATAAAGACGTGCAATAAACACAATATATCCATGGTTTTCACAAACATGAGACATTTTAAGCATTAGGAGGCACTATGAAAATTCTTGTAGTCGGAAACGGGGCAAGAGAGCACACAATTTGCTGGAAATTAAAACAAAGCAGTAAATTGTCAAAATTATACTGTGCTCCGGGAAATGCAGGCATATCTCAAATTGCAGAATGTGTTGATATTAAAGCAGATGATCTTCAGAATTTGGTTGAATACTCGGTAAACAACAATATTGAGCTTGTAGTTGTAGGTCCTGAAGTGCCATTAGTAGCAGGGTTGGTTGACATGCTTAACGAAAAAGAAATTATGGCATTTGGTCCTGTAAAAGCCGGAGCAAAATTTGAAGGGAGCAAATCCTATTCAAAGGATTTTATGAAAAAATATTCAATTCCATCTGCCCGGTATGAAGCGTATACAGATTCCCAAAAAGCAATTGAAGACCTTAATAAATTCAATACTCCGATTGTTGTCAAAGCTGACGGTTTGGCTGCGGGGAAGGGCGTTTTAATATGTGAAACCATTACGGAAGCCAAAGAAGCAATCAAAAGCATTATGGATAAAAAGCAATTTGGTGATGCAGGAAATACAGTGGTTATAGAAGAATTCCTCCGTGGAATCGAAGCTTCACTTCTTTGCTTTGTTGACGGCAAAAATATAATTCCCATGGAAAGCGCAAGAGATTATAAAAAAGCATATGATGAAGACAAAGGGCTTAATACGGGAGGCATGGGGTGTTTTTCACCAAACACCATATTTACTGAAGAATTAAATAAATATATAAAAGAAAATATTCTAAACAGAACTTTGAATGGTTTTCTGAAAGAAAATATTGAATTCAAAGGGGTGTTATTCATAGGGCTTATGATTGAAAACAATCAAGCGAAGGTTTTAGAGTACAACACTCGTTTTGGGGATCCTGAAACAGAAGTAGTTCTTCCAAGACTTAAATCGGATTTAATTGATATAATGCTTAAATGTATTGAGGGTAATTTGTCAGAAGATGATTTGCAGTGGAAAGACGATAAATGTGTAACCGTAGTACTATCTTCGGGAGGATATCCTGAAAGCTATGAAAAAGGCAAGGAAATAACAGGATTAAATGAGGTTGATGATGATATAATAATTTTCCACGGAGGGACTAAATTATCCGGGAATAAAGCATTAACCGACGGAGGAAGGGTTTTGGCAGTAACAGCTATGGGAAAAAGTTTAGAAGAGGCAAGAAATAAAGTATACAAAAATATTCGGAAAATTAATTTCGAAAAAATGGAATATAGAACCGACATCGCCAAAATATAATATTTGTTTATTGCAGTGTACCGGTACATGATAATCAAGAACAGCAAATAAATGTTGTCAGAGAATTACTTTGACAACATTTTTTTATCATTAAGATTGGACAACTGAATATATTTATAACGAGAAGAGATATCCGTCTCTTCTCAAGGTGACGGTTATCGATTATACAAGAAGGCGGCGGCCCGTCCCATACCTTGGTTGAAACGGTGTGTAGAAATTGTATGACAATTTCTGCTGTTGCTATTATAAAGAATTAAAGGGGGAAGCTATGCATATTCATGTTGTTCAAAGGGGAGAAGTATTGTGGAGAATTGCAGATTATTATAACGTCAGCATACAAGATATTGTAAATCTTAACAGATTGACTAATCCGAATATTTTGGTGCCCGGCCATGCACTTCTTATACCTACCAAAAATACCTATACTGTAAGACGAGGAGATACGCTTTGGAAAATAGCTCAAAAATTTGGAGTTAATATTCAAGACCTGCTGCGGGAAAACCCAAATCTGAATCCTAATTTGATTTATCCCGGTAATGTACTTACAATACCTCAAAGACCAAAGCCTGAAATAGATGTAAATGCATTTACATATTTTCTTGGTAATGAAGCTGTTCCCATAGTGAGAGAAGCAGGACCCTATTTAACTTATTTAAGTCCTTTTGCATACCTTATTAACGAAGACGGTTCCTTGGTGAATATTGCCGATGAGCAGGCAATAGCTGAAGCCTATTCGCAAGGGGTGGTGCCCATGATGTCAATAGTTAATTTTACCACTAACGTTGAGGGTGAAAATTTGGCAAACATTGTTTTGAATAATCCTGATACAGTTAATACATTGCAGGAAAACATTATAAATATTATGAAAGAAAAGGGATACCAGGGATTAAACATTGATTTTGAATATGTTCTCCCGGAAGACAGGGAAGCTTACAACAGTTTTTTGGAAAGTACCGTTAACAGACTGCATAGTGAAGGATTTTTTGTTTCCACATCCTTAGCTCCTAAATTAAGTGCCGAGCAAGTGGGACTTTTGTACGAGGCCCACGACTACCCTGCTCATGGAAGGTTGGCAGATTTTGTTGTTCTCATGACTTACGAATGGGGCTGGAGGGGAGGAGAGCCAAGGGCCATATCTCCGGTGAATGAAATAAGAAGGGTCTTGGATTATGCTGTAACTGTTATTCCAAGGGATAAAATATTAATGGGATTTCAAATATATGCAAGAGACTGGAAAATTCCATTTAAACAAGGTGATGAAGCCGAAACAATCAGTGTCTCGGATGCAATGAATTTAGCATATGCGCATATGTCTGAAATTCAATATGATTATTTAAGTCAGTCACCGTATTTTCATTATACTGATGCTGAAGGAAACGCCCATGAAGTTTGGTTTGAGGATGCAAGAAGCGCACAGGCAAAGTTTGATACGGTGAAAGAATACGGTTTAAGAGGAATAAGCTACTGGGGATTAGGATATGAATTTCCTCAAAACTTTCCGCTGCTTGCCGATAATTTCCAAATCGAAAAATTATAGTGAAATGTCAGAATTGCAAAAACATGCTTTTGTCATTCTGAACGCAGTGAAAGATGCCCTAACCCTATTT
>DNNJ01000080.1:12240-16612 GCA_003487955.1 Clostridiales bacterium
TTCGCAACGAATTCCCAATTTATTTTCCGTCCCCAGTGTTATAAACCTTGGAGCTACGTAATAATGGTGCCATTAAAGGTACAAAGAACAGGTATACTGCATAGAGTATCGCTTTTGCACCAACGTCCATGGTTGCAAGGGGAACTGCCGCTGCAACGTTCCATGGGAAAATCGCAGCAATAAGAATTGCTGTATTTTCAATATCAATGGCTATATGACTTTTAGTTAAATTATTTTCTTTATAAATATTATTCATCAAGTCATAAGTAAGCAATACGGAAAGTGTTTGGTTGCAGCAAAAAGCACAAGTTACAAAGCTTGTAAAAACAGTTGTCAAGTAAACACCGATTTTTTTGCTCATTTTTATTAAAAAACCTTGAATATCTTTAAGCATGCCGGTTCCTTCGAATATGCCGGAATATGAGGATGCTATCAATACAACAAAAGTAACGTTTATCATTGATATTAAGCCTCCCCCTGAAATAATCCCGGAAAGCTCAGGATCTTTGTTGACATACCCAAAAATCATATAATTTAAAATTTCCTGAATAGTCAAATTTTGAAAATACCAACATACAAAAATAGCTGTTATTATGCTAAAAAACATTGCTTTCCGCACATCGTTTTTAAATGCCGCCAACAAGAAGATTATGACCGCTGGAAGAACTGTTGATATATGCAGATTGAAATTAACAGAAAATCTCTCTATTAATTCATTATTGGTAACATTCAAAGGATTATGTTTTGATAATACTAAATAATAAATTACAGTTGCGAGAAATGGCAGAGCGCCTGTAATAAACATTTTTTTTATATTATCATACAAATCTGTTTCTGTAATCATTGCCACTAAATTTGCGCTGGAGGATAAGGGTGAGCCTCTGTCTCCGAAAAAGGCTCCTGACATAATGGCGCCTGCAGCAACATATATGTTAACACCGCCGCTTTTAGCCAATATTATCAATACAACTCCTACTGTTCCCGCAGTTCCTATACATGTACCAAGTGCAAATGCAACAAAGCATGTAAGTAAAAATGCAAACAATATAAAATAATCCGGATTCATTATTTTTATGCCGTAATAAACAAAAAACGGAATTGTGCCGCTTGCCCTCCATAAAGCCGTTATCATTCCTATTAAAGCAAAAATAGTCAATATATAAATTGACTTTTTCATGCCCTTAAGCAGCATTTCAACAATGTTTTTAAATTTATACCCCCTGTAATAAGCAACTGCAGAAAATGCAAGCATACCAATAAATAAAGGAATAATTAAGGAAATTTGTTTTGAAATGCTGAATATAAGAGAAAAAATAAAAATTATGACTGCAGTTAAAAAGTCCATAAACTCTCCCGTAATTCATATTTAATATAATTATATTATTAATTACTAAAAAATCAAGCAAAATCAATATATTATATATTAATGCAAGCATAAAATTTTTTATAGAAGCTGCCATATAAAAAGGCAATATTTTTTTAATAATAAATATGGATTGATTTATATTTAAAAGTAGTATACAATTTATACAAACGTTTGCTTATCAACTTTTTTTATAAGGAGGAAATATGGATAAGGACAAGTTAAGCAAAATGAATTTTTCAACAAGGGCGGTACACGCCGGTTACAAAAAAAACGAGTATGGAGCTTTAGCAACACCAATATATCAAACTTCTACTTTTATATTTGATTCTGCTGAACAAGGCGGAAGAAGATTTGCATTAGAAGAAGAAGGATATATTTACACCAGGCTTGGCAATCCAACATGCACTCAGGTTGAAGATAAATTAGCTTCACTTGAAAATGCTGAAGCTGCAGTGGCAATGGCTTCAGGAATGGGTGCCATTACATCCGTAATATGGTCTATAGTAAGTGCAGGGGATCACATTATTGCAGCTAAAACATTATATGGATGCACGTTTGCTTTTATGAGTCATGGATTGACAAAATTCGATATTGAAGTTGATTTTGTTGATACTTCAGATCCTGAAAATGTCAGAAAGGCTATGAAGCCAAACACTAAAATTGTATACTTGGAAAGTCCGGCAAACCCAAATATGCTTTTGTCCGATATTTCGGAAATTTCTAAGATTGCTCACGAAAAAGAAGATTGTAAGGTTGTTGTGGATAATACTTATTGCACACCTTATTTACAAAGACCTATTGAGTTAGGTGCAGATGTGGTAGTTCATTCGGCAACTAAGTATTTAAATGGTCACGGTGATGTTATAGCCGGTTTTGCAGCCGGCAAAAAGGAATTTATTGACACAGTAAGATTAGTTGGGATAAAAGACATGACAGGCTCAGTTATAAGTCCATTTGATGCATACTTGATTAACAGAGGAATGAAGACATTGGAAGTCAGAATGGAAAAGCACTGCTCCAATGCCCGGAAAGTCGCTGAATTCCTTGAGTCTCATCCTGCGATAGAATGGATTGGTTATCCGGGACTAAAAAGCTTCCCTCAATATGAGCTTGCTTGTAAACAAATGTCGATGCCCGGGGCTATGATTGCGTTTGAAGTTAAGGGAGGACTTGAAGCAGGAAGGAAATTAATGAATACTGTTGAGCTTTGCTCATTGGCAGTAAGCTTAGGCGATACTGAAACATTGATTCAGCATCCGGCTTCTATGACCCATTCACCTTATACTCCCGAAGAAAGAGCCTTAAGTGGAATATCGGAAGGTCTTGTGAGACTTTCAGTAGGTTTGGAGCATGCAGATGATATAATTGATGATTTAAAACAAGCGTTGGATAGATTAGTATAAATTCACAGCTCATGGTATATGGTTACTGCAATTTGTCAAATACCCGCAGTATGTAAAATTTATAAAATTCAAAAGTGTATAAATATATCGAATTTTACAACAATATAGTAGAGGTGATTTTTATGGCAAAAGCAGGAATGAGAAGACCGGAACCAAGTGAGCCGCATGGAACTGAGAGCAACAAGAAGCAGCATTACAATAAAAATGATTCACCGCCGGTTCCTGAAATACAAGGTAAAGCTAAATATGGAAATAAAAAAGCAAAACAAATAATAATTAATGCGATACACCACAAAGAATTAAAATGAGTCATTATTTAAATATTATTTGCTAAAGGAGGAAATTATGAAAGCTAATGTTGACCGAGATGCTTGTATAAGCTGCGGGCTGTGCGAATCAATTTGCCCGGATGTTTTTGAATTGGATGATGAAAGTATCTCTGTAGTAAAGGTTGACCCAATACCTTCAGAATTTGAGGATTGTGCAAAAGAAGCTGAAGATGAGTGCCCTACAGATGCAATTCATGTAGAATAGTATTGCAAAAAGCTGTTGCATTATATATGCAGCAGCTTTAATTGTTTAGTATCTTCCGCCTGCAGTTCAACATAAAATGTAGAAAAATGGAAGAAGATTTGCTATACTAGGGAATAGGGTGGTGAGATTATGAAATATTTAATAGGAATTGATTCGGGAGGAACAAAGTCAGAACTTACAGCTTATGATCTTAAAAATACTCCAATTTTCAATTTAATAGGAGGAGCCGGGAATCCCGCTGTAAACTTGGATAAAACCGTTAACAACTTAATATCATTAATTTATGACTGCGTTAATGAGTTAGGAAGAGAAAACTGTGAGCTTATTGCTGTCGGAATGGCCGGTGTTGAAACAGGCAACTATGCTGAGCTGATTAAAAAATATGTAGAAGGTGCTTTTGTAATTAAAACAATAGTTTTAAATGATGCTGAAATGGCTTGCAAAGCATATTTTGGAGATACAGACGGAATTTTGGCAATTTCCGGGACAGGCTCTTCCTGCTTTGTTCAAAAAGGCGGAGCAGGTGAAATGGTTGGAGGATGGGGGCATATCTTAGGTGATGAAGGAAGCGGCTATCATACGGTTATGCATGTTTTTAAAAATATAGTTTATAAATATGACAGAGCTCTTCCCTTCGATGATTTAAGCAAAGCTATGATAGGTGAAATAGGCGGCTCTACACGCTCTGATATAATGAATTTCATATATAACAACGAAAAAGATAAAATTGCAGCTCTTTTTCCCATAATAACAGATTATGCCAAGGAAGGAGATGCATATGCATCCATGCTGTTAGAAAACGCAGGCAAATATCTTGCGGAGCTTACGGTAGTGGCATACAATAAGAAAAGTTTTAAAGGAACTGCAAAAATAGGCCTTAAGGGAGGAATTTTTCACAACAGCTCTTTCATGTTTTCAGCATATATGGATGAAATTCAAAAAAGGCTGAGCTCTTATGACATAATTAAAGAAGATATTTCAACCACCAAGGCTGTTTGTAACATATATAAAACAGAAAAAAAAGGTGCTCGATGAACTGAGCACCCTATTTGGGGACATTCCTCTGACC
>DNNJ01000080.1:16837-18322 GCA_003487955.1 Clostridiales bacterium
CTCTGACCTACAGAGACTTGCCTATCAGAAAGAGGTGTGTCCCCATTCCTTGTTAATCACCGCCAAATATGCTGCCTAGTCCAATGTTTTTTCCAAGTAAACTTGCTTCCCCTTTTGAGCCGCTGCCGCCGCTTTTTTTGCTTGCCGAATAAATTCTGTCAGCTATTCTGCTGAATGGAAGCGACTGCAACCACACAGTTCCGGGACCTCTCAATGTAGCGAGGAACAAACCTTCTCCGCCAAACAATGCACTTGTTACATTGCTTGCAAATTGAACATCATAATCTACTCCTTCAGTAAAAGCCACCAAACATCCCGTGTCTAATTTAAGCATTTCTCCTGAAGATAATTCTTTTTTAATAATTGTACCCCCTGCATGAAGGAATGCATAACCATCTCCAACTAATCTCTGCATTATAAATCCTTCACCGCCGAAAAGTCCTGCACCGATTTTTTTCTGGAATGCAATTGTTATTTCAATACCTTTTGCAGAACATAAATAAGCGTCCCTTTGACAAATTAGCTGTCCGCCGTAATCAAGCAAGTTAACAGGTACTATTTTTCCGGGATAAGGTGCTGCAAATGCTACAACCTTTTTGTCAATACTTTTGTTAGTAAATGTTGCAGTAAATAAATTTTCTCCCGTAAGTACTCTTTTACCTGCTGTAGCCAACATTCCCTTAAAGCCCTTGCTTTTTTCGCTGCCGTCTCCAAACATAGTATCCATTTCAACACTTGAATCCATGTACATCATTGCTCCGGGCTCTGCAACAATTGTTTCTCCATAATCAAGACCGATTTCAACAAACTGGATGTCATCACCAAAAATCTTATAATCCACCTCGTGAGCTACTCCCATAAATCCTCCTAATAATTGTTAGGGGACACACCTTCTTGTATAGTGTTATCCTTTGCGGGTTGAAGGGATGTCCCCTTAATTTATTAACCCCTAAATCCTATTCTTAGGATAGCAAACATTTTCATGATATGCAATACAAAAATAACTTGTTTTATAAAGATTATATTTATATAATAGAATCGGAGTTAAATTAATGAGGTTAACAACACTATATAAAAAAGCAGGCTTAAAATGGAACGATATGAAGAAATAGAACGAAGTATTATTAAAAAGTACAGGAAACTTGTATGGGCAAAATTTATATCTGCAATAAAGGAATATAAATTAATACAAAACAATGATAAAATAGCAGTATGCATTTCCGGAGGCAAGGATTCGATGCTCATGGCTAAATGCATGCAGCACCTTCAAAAATACAGTGAGATTCAATTTGAAACAGAATATATAGTAATGGACCCGGGATACAATGATGATAACAAAAAACGCATCATAGAAAATGCAGAAATATTGAATATACCCATAAAAATTTTTAACACACCGATATTTGAAATAGTGGACAGAATCGAAGAAACCCCGTGTTATTTGTGTGCTCGTATGCGAAGAGGTTATTTGTACAGAAATGCAAG
>DNNJ01000062.1:0-2582 GCA_003487955.1 Clostridiales bacterium
TATATACCGCTTTATCCCGTTTATCCGGCGTCTTTAACTGCTTTTTCTGTATCATTATCTGTTTTTTCAGAATCTTCAGCTGTTTTTTCAGCATCTTCTACTGTAATGCCTATATTTCTGTATTTTTTCATCCCTGTACCTGCAGGTATCAGTTTACCGATAATGACATTTTCTTTAAGCCCGATAAGACTATCAATCTTTCCTTTTGTAGCTGCATCCGTAAGAACCCTAGTGGTTTCCTGGAATGATGCTGATGCCAAGAATGAATCTGTTGCAAGGGATGACTTGGTTATACCCAAAAGAGCAATATCGCCTATTGCAGGTTCTTTTCCTTCACTTAAGGCTGCCTCGTTTTGCTGATAAAATTCATAGTTTGAAACTAAGCTTCCCGGAAGCAGAGATGTATCTCCGGATTCTTCAATTCTTACCTTGTTCACCATTTGTCTGATGATAACTTCAACGTGTTTGTCGCTGATGTCAACACCCTGCATCCTGTAAACCCTTTGAACTTCCATTAAAATATATGATTCTAATGCTTTCATACCTTTAATGTTCAAGATGTCATGAGGATTGATTGAACCCTCGGTTATTTTGTCTCCTGCTTCTATATAATCGCCTTCGATTACTAAAATTTTTGAACCGTAAGGTATTAAGTAGGTCTTGCTTTCCTTTTCTTCCATATCGGTAATTGTAATTTCTCTTTTGTGAGCTCTTTCCGTCAATGTTACTTTTCCCGGAATTTCTGAAATTATTGCTTGGCCTTTTGGTTTTCTCGCTTCAAACAATTCTTCGATACGGGGAAGACCTTGAGTAATATCTGCTGCTGCCGCAATACCTCCCGTATGGAATGTACGCATGGTAAGCTGTGTACCCGGCTCGCCTATTGACTGTGCAGCAATTATTCCCACTGCAGCTCCCACATTGACAAGCTTTCCTGTAGCAAGATTGGTACCGTAACATTTCGCGCATACCCCGTGCACTGTTTTACAAGTAAGAACACTTCTTACCTTAACCTTTTTAATTCCGGAATTTTGAATTTTCAAAGACATATCTTCAGAAATAAATTCACCGGCTTTTACTAATATTTCACCTGTTTCAGGATTTACCACATCATCTGCGGCAAACCTGTCGGCGCATCTTTCACTTAATTTTTCAATTTCTTCCTTGCCGTCTACAAAGTCTTCAACCTCAATACCGTCCGTAGTTCCGCAGTCTACCTCTCTTACTATAACATCCTGGCTTACGTCCACAAGTCTTCTTGTCAAGTATCCCGAGTCAGCTGTTCTAAGGGCAGTATCCGTTAAACCTTTACGGGCTCCCGTAGCTGAAAGGAAGAATTCAAGTACTGAAAGACCTTCACGGAAGTTTGATTTAACAGGAACCTCAACCGTTTTTCCTATGGCACTGGCCATCAAACCACGCATACCTGCAAGCTGCTTAATTTGGTTACGTCCTCCACGTGCTCCCGACACAGACATAATATAGATGGGATTCACCTTGCTTAGGTTATTCATCAGTGCATTTGTAACGTCTTCTGTAGTCTGATTCCAGATTTTTATAACATTTTCATATCTTTCTTCATCAGTCATCAAACCTCTTCTATACTTCTTTTCGTATTCCAAAACTTGCTTTTCCGCTTGTTCAAGAAGAGTCTTCTTTTCTTCGGGAACCGTAATATCACTTACTGAAATGGTAATAGCCCCCACCGTGGAGTACCTGAAGCCTTTTTGTTTAATTCCGTCCAAAACTTCAGCTGTTTTAGAATTCCCGTGTTTTCTGAAGCAGCGGTAGATTATTTCTTCCAATGCTTTCTTGGTAACTGTTTTATCTACCTCAAGTTTGAATTTATCTTTTTCTCTGTCTACAAATCCTAAATCCTGAGGAACATCTTCATTAAATATAAATCTTCCCACTGTGGACTCAACCAGTCTAGATTCATTCCCGACAGTTTTTCTAACCTTTACCCTTGCATGCAGATCAACATTCCTATTGAAATATGCCATCTTCAACTCATCATAATCCTTGAAAATCATTCCCTGACCTTTAGAATCATCAATTTCTAAAGTCATGTAGTAACTTCCCAAAACCATGTCCTGTGTTGGAGTTGTAATCGGTCTTCCATCCTTTGGAGCAAGAATATTGTTTACGGACATCATCAAAAACCTTGATTCTGCCTGTGCCTCCACTGACAAAGGAACGTGAACAGCCATCTGGTCTCCGTCAAAGTCTGCATTATATGCGGTACATACCAATGGATGAAGCTTAATAGCCTTTCCTTCAACAAGTACAGGCTCGAAAGACTGAATTCCAAGTCTGTGAAGGGTTGGAGCACGGTTTAGCATTACAGTGTGGTCCTTGATTATTTCATCCAATACATCCCATACTGCAGTATCAACCTTTTCAACTTTTTTCTTTGCACTCTTAATGTTGTGGGCAGCTCCCGTTTCAACAAGCTTCTTCATAACAAAAGGCTTAAATAATTCAAGCGCCATTTTCTTTGGAAGCCCGCACTGGTTAAACTTAAGTTCAGGTCCTACAACTATAACTGAACGACCTGAATAGTCAACACGCTTTCCAAGAAG
>DNNJ01000062.1:2732-4448 GCA_003487955.1 Clostridiales bacterium
GAACGACCTGAATAGTCAACACGCTTTCCAAGAAGATTTTGTCTGAAACGTCCCTGTTTACCTTTAAGCATATCGGAAAGTGATTTTAAAGGTCTGTTTCCCGGACCTGTTACCGGCCTTCCGCGTCTTCCGTTATCTATTAAAGCATCAACCGCTTCCTGAAGCATTCTTTTTTCATTTCTTACAATTATATCAGGTGCCCCTAAATCAAGGAGTCTTTTTAAACGGTTGTTTCTGTTTATAACTCTTCTGTACAAGTCATTTAAATCTGAAGTTGCAAAACGGCCTCCGTCCAATTGTACCATTGGTCTCAGTTCGGGAGGGATAACAGGTATAACATCCAAAATCATCCATTCCGGGTGGTTGCCTGAAGTTCTGAAAGCCTCAATTACTTCCAACCTTCTTGTAATACGTATTTTTTTCTGTCCCTTGCTGTCTCTTAACTGACCTTTTAATTCAGCTGCTTCACCTTCAAGGTCGATTTTATCAAGAAGCTTTTTAATGGCTTCCGCGCCCATTTCAGCCTTAAATGCGTTCTTATAGTGTTCTTTATATTCTCTGTATTCCATTTCGGTCAATAATTGTTTTTCGGACAAAGATGTATCCCCTGCTTCCGTAACAACATATTGAGCAAAGTATAGTACTTTTTCAAGTGCCCTTGGTGACATGTCAAGAATAAGACCCATTCTTGACGGAATACCTTTGAAATACCATATGTGAGAAACAGGAGCGGCAAGCTCAATATGCCCCATTCTTTCTCTTCTTACTTTTGCTTTTGTAACCTCAACTCCGCAACGGTCACAAACTACGCCCTTGTATCTTACTCTTTTATATTTTCCGCAATGACATTCCCAATCCTTTGTAGGACCGAATATTTTTTCGCAGAAAAGTCCGTCCTTTTCAGGTTTTAGTGTTCTATAATTTATTGTTTCCGGTTTCTTAACTTCTCCTCTTGACCATTGTCTGATTTTATCGGGAGAAGCCAACCCGATTCTTATTGATTCGAAATTATTGTAATCTACCAAGGAGTTCGCTCCCTTCTATTATTTGGTTATTTGGTTTTCATTTAGTTCTCGTAATTATTTTGTTAGAGGTGTGTCCCCCCCCAATTTGGGGACATTCCTCTATGCCTGCTCCAGAGACTTACCCTACATAGAGGTGTGTCCCCATACCTTAATACTCATCTTCGCTGTCATAATCGTCTTCAATATCCAGCTCATCTAATATTTCAGAATCTAAATCATCAATATCGTCAATTTCTTCTGTATCGTCGGTATCAATCTGCATACCTTCCATATCATCTTCAACCAAAGTCATATCATTTAAGCTTTCAGAATCAACAGGTACATCATCATCATTATCTATAGTTTCGATTATTTCAACTTCATCATCACTGGTTATTATTTTAATATCCAATGCCAAACTCTGCAATTCTTTTACAAGCACCTTGAAAGATTCAGGAATTCCGGGTTCAGGTATGTTTTCACCTTTTACGATTGCTTCATATGTTTTAACCCTGCCGTTAACATCATCGGATTTTACCGTTAATATTTCCTGCAATGTATGAGCTGCGCCATATGCTTCCAAAGCCCACACTTCCATTTCTCCAAATCTTTGACCGCCGAACTGGGCTTTACCGCCTAAAGGCTGCTGAGTAACCAATGAATAAGGTCCCGTTGAACGGGCATGTATCTTATCGTCAACAAGATGGTGAAG
>DNNJ01000146.1:0-2541 GCA_003487955.1 Clostridiales bacterium
TGGTATTTATGTTACACAAACTTGAATACGGAAAATATAGGTACTGCCCCGCAGGTAAATAATGCAACTCCTCCGCAGGTTAACAATAATGTTGCTCCTCAACAAGATACCAACATCTGACAGTTTAACTTAAAATACCACAAAAATAGATGGTTATTAATCATACCATCTATTTTCATTTCATATTGACTCAATAGTTATTCATTATAATAATGGATGGTTATAAACCAAAAATTCAGTATGTGTCATTCCGAAGGCAGTGAAGAATCTCATATTAAGCCCTCTTCCTCCAAAAATTCCCGTGCTACATCGGCCGGTTCCCGTTTATCTAAATCTACTGCAGCATTAAGCTCAGCCATTTTATTATCATCAATACGATTAGCTAATCGATTTAGGAGCTCCTCTAATTCCGGATGCTTTTCTAAAACTTCTCCTCTTACAATAACCGTTGCATCATAAGGCGGGAAAAATTGTTTATCATCTATAAGCGATACCAAATCGAAAGCAACTATTCTGCCTTCAGTAGCAAATCCGCTTATTACATCTACACTTCCTTCAATAAGTGCTTGATACATCAATGAAGGATCCAGACCTTTGACAACATCGAATTTAAAATCATAGTGTTTACTTAGACCCGGATATCCATCAGCCCTTTCTGTAAAAACATAGCTGCCCCCAAGTACCATTTCATGAGCAACTTCCGCCAAATCAGATACTGTCTCCAATCCGTATTGATTTGCAGTTTCACGAGTCACCATCATTGCATATGTATTGTTAAATCCATACGGTTGCATCCATTTAATATTAAATTGTTTATCATATTCTGTTTTTACAATTTCATAAACCTCATCAGGATCCGTCAACGGCTCCATGCCTAAGTTTACAAGACCTGTCCCCGTATATTCCAAATACAAATCTACTTCATCAGCTTTTATTGCCTCAAAAAGCACGCTTGAAGCCAAATTTGTCTGAAGAGTGGTATTCAAATCCGTGTTTTCTTCAATAAGAATACTAAACATTTCAGCCATTATGTATTGTTCTGTAAAGTTTTTCCCACCAACCCTTATTTCCATATTTTCTTCATTACTGCCGCCACAACCTGCTAAAGTTGTCATTAACATTATGCTTACCAATAGTATTGTAGTTATTTTTATTCCGTTCCCTTTCATCGAAATACCTCCTTTAATTTTATTTGATTCCCCTTGGAGTAAATTTAAATTCAACATATCCCAGCAACTTGTCTGCTATTACAGCTAACAAAGCTGCAAGAACTGCACCAACCAATATCATATCATTGCGATACATTTGAATTCCTTTAAAGATTAATTCTCCTAAACCACCTGCCCCAATATATGCTGCAATAGTAGCTGAGCCAATATTTATTACTGTAGCGATTCTTACTCCTGCCATAATTACAGCTAAAGACTGGGGCAGCTCAACCATACGCAGTATTTGAAAATTGGTCATTCCCATTCCCCGACCAGCATCAATCAAAGATTGTGATACTTCATTAATACCGGTATAGGTGTTTTTTATTATAGGAAGCAATGCATAAAGGAAAAGCACCAAAATGGCAGTTTCCTTGCCAATACCTAAGAATGGTATTAAAAGCCCAAAAAATGCAATGCTGGGAATCGTTTGAAAAACATTAGCGGTTGCTAATATTGGATCAGCTAATCGTTTATAACGGGTTACAAAAATTCCTAACGGTACACCGATAATTATAGCTGTAATTATTGAAATTCCAGTTATTTGTAAATGTTCAATCGTTAATCGTATTATATTGTTCATATTATTTTGTACATAATTCAACAGTTGCATATTTCTAAGACTCCTTTCTGTAACTTGCAGCTAAGATCTCCCTAAAACATTTACTAAGCTTGATCTGGTAACAAGTCCCAACAAATGCTTATCGTCATCAATTACCGGTACATATCCAACTTTCTCTTGAGCCATAATAGATAATACCTGATTGACATTTGCATCTTCATTTACATGATTAAATTCTTTTCTTGTTATTTCAATAACTGTTCCCCCATTACCAAAGTTTTCAAGGATATCATTGGATGTAGCAATTCCGATAAAGTTCCCCGATTCATCTACAACCATCAAACTGTCAACCTTATGTAAACGCATCTTTTCCAATGCCTGAGTAAGAGTACGCTCCGGCCGGATAGTAACAGGCTCCTTTATCATTATATCCTTAACTTTAATATATTCAGGCCGTTTTAACAGTCTATCCTTTCCAATAAAATACTCCACAAATTCATTAGCAGGATTTCTTAAAATATTCTCAGGGCTGTCAAGCTGAAGAACTTCACCATCTTTCATAATTGCAATTTTATCGGCAAGCTTCAATGCCTCATCCATATCATGGGTTACAAATACGATTGTCTTTCCAAGCTTATCCTGCATTTGCAGCAATTCGTCCTGAAGGGTAGACCTGGTAATAGGGTCAAGCGCCCCAAAGGGCTCATCCATCAATATTATTTCAGGATCAGCAGCCAAAGCTCTTGCTACACCAATACGTTGCTGTTGTCC
>DNNJ01000146.1:2737-4162 GCA_003487955.1 Clostridiales bacterium
CCGCTTAGCTCGTTAGGATATCGATGGTAAAATTTAGATGGAGGCATACCCACAAAGTCAAGCAGTTCTTCCACACGTTGTTTGCGTTTTGATTCATCCCAGTCTTTAAGATATGGAACCAGCCCGACATTTTGAGCAATATTCATATGAGGAAAAAGACCAATCTGTTGTATTACATAGCCCATATTCCTCCTAAGCTCCACAGGATTAATCTTGCTTATATCAGTTTCATTGACATAAATACTTCCTTCTGTAGGCTCTATTAATCGATTAATCATACGCAATGTAGTTGTTTTGCCACATCCGCTTGGACCTATCAATACTACCGTTTCTCCTGATTTAAAATCTACTGTCAGGTTGTCAACAGCAACAGAATCACCAAATTTCTTGGTTACATTTTTGAAACCTATCAAAATAACCACTTCCTTCTTTACTATTATTGTGTTTATTGGTTTATCTTATCCCAAAATCCGGATAGGTAATATCAAATTTTGGTATAAAAATAAAGCCATGGAGATTCATAGCTTTATCGAATAGTCAATAAGCTTTTATACTATCAATCCCCCTTCATACGCTTACGAGGTTAGCTGACGGATTCGGACTGAAGAGTAGCCCTACTTCATAAAGAAGATTCACCCCTAAAAATTGGTTCCCCCGCTCCATCCATATGTTGGACTCAGCGTTGTATAAAATAAGAAATTATTAAATTATTTAATTATTTTTATAATTATAAACTGAAAAAGTATTAAAGTCAAGAAATAAAATTTCACATTATTCAACACATTATTCGTATTCTATAGTTGCAGGCGGTTTGGATGTAATGTCGTAAACAATTCTATTTACATTATCTACTTCATTTACTATTCTATTACTTACCTTCTCCAACAACTCATAAGGTATTTTTGCCCACTGGGAAGTCATTCCGTCTGTTGAGTGAACTGCTCTTAAAGCAATTGTGTGTGAGTATGTTCTTTCATCTCCCATTACGCCTACGCTTCTGATGTTGGGAAGTGCTGCAAAGTACTGCCATATTTTGTCTTGGAGACCTGCTTTTTTTATTTCATCTCTGAAAATAAAGTCTGCTTCTCTTACAATTTTTAATTTTTCCTCAGTTACTTCTCCCAAAACCCGGATTGCAAGACCGGGACCCGGGAATGGCTGTCTTCCCACTATCTCCTCTGAGAGTCCCAATTCCCTGCCAACCTGCCGAACTTCATTTTTATACAATTGTCTGAGAGGCTCAATAAGTTCAAAGTCAACATCATCAGGAAGCCCTCCAACATTGTGGTGGCTTTTGATTACTGAAGCTGCAGAAGCTCCGCTTTCTATAACATCGGGATAAATTGTACCCTGAACAAGGTAGTCTATGTGTCCAAATTCGTTCTTAAGCTTTTGTTTTTCTTCTTCAAACACTCTTATAAATTC
>DNNJ01000366.1:0-1958 GCA_003487955.1 Clostridiales bacterium
TACACGAAATATGGTACACTCCCGTTGCAGAAGTAAAAAATGAGATACTTAAAAAGCCAAAGAGTAAGGTCTTTGGCTTTAATTTTGTATTGTTTATTCAAATACTACAACGGCGTTTTTATTTTTAATTCTTAAAAGAATTGTTTCGATAATTCTGAAATAGTGGTTTAAGTCTTTTGTTTCCAAGTAAGATGTGGACATGTCCTGTCCAACAACCAAGTCCATATATTGCGGCTCTGCACAAACTAAGACAGCCTTGTTGCTTCCTATTGCTGTTGTGTAATAAATATTGCCGTCTACTAATTTGCTTATTCTTTCGTATTCCGTAATACCTGTTCCCGGTTGAATTCTTTGAAGTTTTATTAATAAGTCGGAGCTTATTATTAATGCTTTTCTTCCTACTAATCCCTTATCAAATAAATTTGTTATACCTGCGGTTATGTCTTTTACAGGAGCTTCTCCTTCTTCCCATTTGCTTAGCTCTAACTTTGTAACTCCTTTAGCTGTAAGAAGTCCTTCATAACCTAATTCTTTATTGCCGTTAAAAATTAATTCATCTTCTTTTTTTGAAATTGCTGCGCTTGCCTGTAATGCAGAAGACAAATCAACAGGCATTCCTGTTTTTTTGCTAAGCTCAAGGTCTCTCCATAAAAGGCTGAAATCTTGATTTAATAAGGGTATTTGCTCGAATTTTCTTCCTTTTATTTGAACTATACCGCCTTCTGTTTCTGCTAATTGTGTGCTATCATCTATATTTATGCTCTGTACTCCTGCCCCTAAGGGTCCGTAAATATGAAGGAATCTTCTTCCCACAAGTATTTTTTTAGCCATCGTTATTACTTGTTCATCTATTTTTGACCAAAGCTCTGCGGATATGGGAGAGCCCTCTCTTGATAAAAAATCCATACAATCCTCCTATTCTTTTAATAAGCTTCCAACGGTACTATTACTGTTTGTATCCGTTGATGGAGCCGATTCAGTCTTAATATTAAGCTCTGCAAGCATTTCCCTTACTTCTTCTTCTCCTTCATTCAGGAATTCTGCTTCTTTAGGGTCTAAATATTTAAGCAGTGTTAATAGTTCACCTACATGAGCCTTTTCTTCGTCTCTTATGTCTCCAATGATTTTTTTTGCAACAATGTCATCGGTGGCTTGAATATGTGCATCATATACGTAAATTGCTTCCAACTCACCTGCAATATTTAATCTTACCGCTTGAATTAATTCATCCTTTGTTAATTTTCTTGGTACGTTTGCACCAAATGGGTTTCCGAAACCTGCCATAATTTCCTCCTTTAAGATAAATGTTTAACAGTATTTATATACCACAATAAAAACTTTATAAACATTAAAATTATTTAATTTAAAAGTTTATAGCTACATTATTTAGGGAAGAATCTCCTCAATGGAAGAGAAAAACCCGCTAATGCGGGTTTAAAGATGAGATCCTTCGCTGTGCTCCAGGATGACAGCAAGGGGTTTTATTTTATTGCCTTTGCCAATTTCTTTACTAAGTCATCTCCGTATTTATAGTATTTTGCCATATAGTCCATGGTTTTATCTTCTAAGCTTGCAGCAGATTGAACAATTTTTATTGCTTCATCTACGCTTATATCATCTTTCTTTTTAAGAAAGTCTTCTATAAAAAGCATTGGGTCTATGGTATTCATGAATACACTTCTGTCACAGTGCGCTCTGTCCCAGAAGTTTTTGTAACTTCCAAGTCTTATTTCAAAATGGAGATGCGCCCCTGTTGCATAGCCGGTGCTTCCTGCATAGCCGATTATTTCTCCCGGGTTTACACTGCTGCCCTCTGCAGCACGTAAACGTGAAAGATGCGCGTATAAGGTGCCGAATTTGCCGTGGTCTATAGCTATATAATAACCGTAGCTGTCGTCGTATTTAGCAGCCATTACTTTCCCTTCTGCGGCTGCATATACGGGAGTATCGAGCTGTGC
>DNNJ01000366.1:2208-2856 GCA_003487955.1 Clostridiales bacterium
CTTCTTGTGCCGTAGGGACTGGTTATTGAAATATCATTTAGCGGCAAGTGTTTTAATTTAATCATCTTTTGCTTCACGTTCCTTTATAAAGTCAATGAAGTCTCCTGATTTCCCGTCGTTTAAATATTTAAGATATTTTTCAACAGCTATGTCAAGCTGCATTTTTGCATAGGCTTCAATAGAGTCAAAGGAAGATTGAACTATTTTTTCAATACATTTTTTTGATACTATAATTTTTAAAGGAGCAGGTATTAAATCATATAATGCATCAACAACCCAAGAAAATTTTTGTCCTCCTGCTTTTGTGCTATCCTTGTATAATTCTTCTGCTTCAGCAATATATTTAATAGAGCTGCCTCTCAGTTTATCATGAGCTCTGAAATAAGCTGATAATGCTCCTAAAATTAAGGTTAAAATTGGAACTGCAATTCTTACAATTGTTTCTAAAGTTTCTAACATATTATCACATCCTAAGGCATTATATTCAATAAGAGGAATTATTGTTCTTATATTGAATATAAGTAAAGCAGTTGTAAAAAACGTGTATAAAAATTATTAATTTTATAAAATTACAAGTGAACACGGTTATTAATTATTCACAAAAATAGAAAATTAACATTCCAGACTCTTCCATAAAATGTTTAACTA
>DNNJ01000104.1 GCA_003487955.1 Clostridiales bacterium
TAGTTAAACATTTTATGGAAGAGCTTGGAATGTTAATTTCCTATTTTTGTGAATAATTAATAACCGTGTTCACTTGTAATTTTATAAAATTAATAATTTTTATACACATTTTTTACAACTGCTTTACTTATATTCAATATAAGAACAATAATTCCTCTTATTGAATATAATGCCCTTAGGATGTGATAATATGTTAGAAACTTTAGAAACAATTATAAGAATTGCAATTCCGATTTTAACCATAATTTTTGGTGCATTGTCAGCATACTTCAGAGCTCATGATAAACTCAGAAGCCGCTCTATTAAATATATTGTTGAAGCAGAAGAATTATACAAAGATGGTACAAAAGCAGGAGGAGAAAAATTTTCTTGGGTTGTAGAAGCTTTATATGAATTTATTCCTTCCCCCTTAAGACTAATTTTAACAAAAAAATGTATTGAAAAAATTGTTCAATCCTCCTTTGACGCTATCGAGGATTATGCAAAAATGCAGCTTGACATAGCTGTTGAAAAGTATCTTAAATATTTAAATGACGGGAAATCCGGAGACTTCATAGACTTTATAAAGGATGATATTTAATGATTAGACTAAAACACTTGCCCTTAGATAATATTTCAATAACTAGCCCCTACGGTGCTAGAAGCTTAACTATCAACGATAAATACTACTGGTGGCACAACGGAGTGGATTTAAAAATACAGCTCAATGCTCCCGTATATGCAGCAGTAGAAGGGAAAGTAATGACTGCTAAATACGACAACAGCTACGGCTATTATATAACTATAGACCACGGCAGATTCGGCACCTTGTACGCACATCTTTCACGTTTGCGTGTTGCAGAAGGCAGCAGTGTAAGAGCAGGTGAAATAATAGGTGATGCAGGCAACACCGGTGATGCAACAGGCGTACATCTCCATTTTGAAATAAGACTTGGAAGCTACGAAAACTTCTGGGAGAGAGCACACTGTGACAGAAGTGTTTTTATGAACACTACAGACCCCATGATTTTTATAGAAGACTTTCTTAAAAAAGAAGATGATATGAGTGTAGATGAAGCCATGAAAATTGTCCAGTCTACTGCCGGCTTAGAGGATAAAACAATGGACTATATGGTAAGACATTACAGATTCGGAGATGACTTAGTAAAGAAGTTGGCAAAAGCAATGGTATAAGAAGGTGGTGCCACTAGTTGGTGCCAGGCACCTTAAAAGGTGCCTGGCACCAATTAGAATGACACCTGCTAGAACTTATCGAAGTATATTTTCTCCACAGGAACATTCTTTTTCACCAATGCTTCAACTATAGAATCAATCATTGCAGGGCTGCCGCAAAGGTATGCAGAGTAATTTTCGCCATTTTTGATATATTTATCAATTGCATTAGGTACACGCCCCTTTTCTCCCTTCCACTCAGGGGATTCCTCCCGAGATAATGTAGGTATAAACTTTAAATTAAGCTTTTCTTCAAAATCTTTTATTCTATCAACCAAGAATAAATCATTGATTGTTCTGGCTCCAAAGAAAAATATAATCTCCCTCATTAGATTATTATCAGCCATATATTGGAGAATTGATATTATGGGCGCCATTCCTGTTCCGGCACCTGCCAATATAAGGGGACCATCATCCTCATGATAATAAAACTCACCATAAGGTCCGTTAATATGAGCTGTATCTCCTTCCTTTAAATGCTGATGAACATAGGTGGTGGCAATTCCTCCCGTAAAACCTATCAATAATTCGATAGCATGTTTGTCATTTACAGATGATGCGAGAGAATATGCCCTATAAACTTCTTCATCATTACCTTCATAGGCAGGAGCCTTAAGCTGGACATACTGTCCCGGTTTAAAGCTTATTTCTTCCTCTCCCAAATCAAAACGAAGTTTTTTGATAGTTGGTGTTAATTGGTCCATTTTATCTACAATAACTGCATATTCTTTAACATTGAACAATTCTTGAGGAATTTCTACCTTTATATTTTGCTTAACCTTGCATTGACAGGATAACCTGGTCTTAATTTCTAATTCCTCTTTGGTAAGATGAGGTTTTTCCGTAGCAAGAACAGGTCCTCCTCCTTCAAGGACGACAACCTTGCAATAACCGCAGGTACCCTTTCCTCCACAAGCTGAAGGTATGAAAATTTCTTCCGACCTTAATGTATCCAAGAGACTGCTACCGCCCTTAACAGTATAATTTTTGTCTTCATTTACTGTTAGTGTGACCTCTCCATAATTGCCTATGGTTCTGTCGGAAATAGTAAGTATTGCTGCGAGAACTCCTGAAATTCCGGAGAATATTACAATTGTCATAATTATTGTATCCATAATACCTCCTACTGAATCTGAACCATACCGCTGAAACCAATAAATGCTAAAGCCATAATTCCCGTAATTATTAAAGTTATAGGAACTCCCCTAAGACCCTCCGGTATGGAGCTTTCGTTAAGTTTTGACCTTATTCCTGCCATTGCGGTTATGGCAAGAGCCCAACCAATACCCGAACCCACTGCAAAACCAAGGGTCTGGAAAAAATTATACTGTCTGGTAACCATAAATAATGAAACTCCAAGTATGGCACAATTCACGGTTATAAGAGGCAGAAATATTCCCAAGGCATAATATAGAGTGGGAAGATACCTGTCCATTACCATTTCTAAGAGCTGTACAAATGCTGCAATAACCAAAATGAACAATATATACATTAAATATTCCAATCCCAGGGGCAACACTATATACCAGTAAACAAAATAATTTAATACAGTTGTAAACGAAAGCACCATTGTAACAGCAATTCCTAAACCCAAGGCCGTTGGTATTTCTTTTGAAAGGGCAATAAATGAGCACATTCCCAAAAAGTTAGAAAAAATCATATTGCTTGTAAAAATAGAAGCAATAAATATAATAAAAGGATGGACCTGAATCATTTTTTCTCAACTCCTTCCCTTTGTCTTTTTAAACGAGCGTTATTAAAAACCCACATAATTAGTGCAAGTATAAAAAATGCCGAGGGAGGCATAACCATTAATGTCCACCTGGTAAAGGTTTCAGGAATAAAACTGATTCCAAAAAAACTACCAAAACCTAATATTTCTCTTACCAAGGAAACTGACATTAAAACAAAGGTATAGCCAATGCCTGATGCAAAGCCGTCAAGAAATGACAGCATTGGCGGATTAGAGCCAGCAAATCCTTCAGCCCTCCCCATAATTATGCAATTGGTAATTATTAGTCCTACGTAAGGACCCAAGGCCTTGCTCATTTCAGGCATGTAAGCCTTCAAATATATATCAACCATAATTACATATACAGAAATTATAAGTACCTGCACCATCATACGAATATGTTTGGGCGTGTGGTCCTTTAAGAGGGACACTGTCAATGAAGAAAAAGCAGTTACCAAGGATACAGAAATCCCCATAATAAGAGAATTCATCATTAGATTAGTTACAGCCAATGCGGAGCAAATACCAATTATCTGCACAAATATTGGATTATCGGTGTATATTCCCTTTGTAAAAATTTTTTTAACCTCTGTCTTAGTCATACTCCACCTCCCGTAAAAATAGCTTTATATCCTCATTTATAAGCTTTACAACGGCATTGGATGTTTGAGTGGCACCGGCAATGGCATCAACATTAGACCCTGGCTCAGGAGATGAAATAATAAAATTTTCTGTCTTGCCGGATATATCAATACCCCTAAACTGCTCCTTGTATAAATCTTCGGATATTCTGCCGCCAAGCCCTGGAGTTTCATTTTGCGTCACAAACTCAATACCGATAATTTCTGAATAATCAGTATTTAATCCGATATATCCGATTATTGAGCCCCATAGTCCGGCACCCTTAACAGGAATTGCATATGCTCTTTCTTTGCCCCCTTGAATCAATGCATAACCTCTTAGCTCTCCCCACTCCTTTTCAATGACACTTTCATTAAATACTCTTTCAATATCCTTTTCCGTTCCATCCGGCAGTATGTCAAAAATGTAAAGAATTTTTTGCTGTAGCTCGCTTTCTTGATTAAAGGAAATTGTATCTGCGGTAACAAAATTTAAACCGGCTAAAACTGTTATAAATATTGCGGTAACTGCCATCATAAATATTATTGGATAATATATCGAATTTTTCATACTGCCACCGCCTTACTTTTCTTTCTCTTTTCGGCTTCCCTAATAAAATGATCAATTATGGGTGCAAATGTATTACCCATCAATATTGCAAACATCATACCGCCGTTAAATAAGGACAGAGCCCGAATAAGCACCGTTACAAGACCTATTATAATTCCGAAAAGCCACTTGCCCTTTTTTGTTTTGGCAGCACTTATAGGGTCAGTTGCCATAAACACGGTACCAAACAAAAATCCTCCCATCATCATTCCATATATGGGAGCTATTCCATCATATATATAATGCATAAAAGTACCAACAGAAAAGAACCCAATTAAGCAGCCTAACATAATTTCCAGGGATGCAGTCTTTGTATATATTAAGTAAATTGCAGCCAATATAATTAATATTTTATAGCTTTCTCCGATGGCACCCGGAATGTTTCCCATAATCAAAGAATTCAAACCCATAATTTCTCCGGTATAATTATATGCAATCATTGGAGTTGCCTCTGATACAGCATCAATGCCTGCTGTTAAATATGTAGAAAAACCACCCGTAAAACCACTTGCTGCTTCATTCCATACTATTGTCATTGGATTTGGAAAGTTAATATAAATAAAAGCACGCCCTACCAAAGCAGGATTAAAAACATTTCTGCCAAACCCTCCAAAGGACATTTTGCCGAAAATTACACCAAATATAATACCTGTAAGAGCAATCCAATAAGGTATGGACGGAGGCAACGTCATTGTATACAATATGCAGGTTACAAATATAGCTTCAGATGCTTTATTCTTGTAATGCTTTTCCCACAAATATTCTGCAGCCGTACCTGTAATCGTTATCACAATAAGCAAGGTCAGAACTCTCAAACCATAATTATACACGGAAAATATAATTATTGGAGTAAGTGACAACAAAACCGTCCTCATCATCTTTTGTTTTCTAAAATTTAATTTATCATTCAATCTATCCCTCCATTCAGCATATAAATAACAATCTATATACTTAAGCTACATATTATGCTTATACCCGAATATTCTTAGTTATAACAGTAATTATAAAAAAATGCCATT
>DNNJ01000088.1:0-2028 GCA_003487955.1 Clostridiales bacterium
AAATCAATGAAATTGGATAGTAACAATCATTCAGTGTTCATCATGTTTTATCATCTTGTATTAGTCGTCAAATATCGGAAAAAAGTTATTGATAATATGATCTCAGATAGACTAAAAGAAATATTTGAGTACATAGCTCCCAATTACAATATTTTCTTGCAGGAGTGGAATCATGATTATGATCATGTACATATCCTGTTCAAAGGTCATCCCAATAGTGAAATATCAAAATTTATTAATGCATATAAAAGTGCTTCATCTCGTCTGATAAAAAAGGAAAACCCAGAAATATTACTTAAGCTATGGAAGGAGTACTTCTGGTCAAGAAGCTTTTGTCTGATAACAACTGGAGGTGCTCCTATTGAGGTAATAAAGCAATATATAGAAAGTCAGGGTGAAAAGCTATGAATAAGGCATATCGATTCAGGCTTTTCCCGAATAATGAGCAAACCGTTCTTATAAGGAAAACTTTTGGCTGTGTGAGGTTTGTATGAGTAGTTTCATAAACTCACGATGAAATGTAGTAGAAGTATCCGATAACACAAAATATAGTGGTGTATTTTAAATGAAAGTTAGTATCATTGCCTATAATCTATAAACAAACGATTGAGAACCAAGAAAAAGGCATGATGAAATAGCCCCATATAGGGGATGTACTTTGGCAAGTTAATAGAGCATCAAATTATGCGGCTGAGGTAATACCGAAAGTGTCCTCAAAATTGAAGGCTCCGTTGGTATGCAGTTTTTTAAGTTGTGCATCGAGATGAATATTGATGCCTGCAATCATAGCATAAAACGCATAGCGTTTTTTGCCCCTGACTTTCGATTTTTCCAAGCCATAGTCATTGAGTATCCTATTGTTCACCCTTTCACAGGCGGTTCGTTGCTTCATAATAGACTTCCATTTAGCACTGCCACGAGGAATTTTGGTGAACAGTCTGGGATCCCATTGTGGTTTTGTATAACAAACCCGCCCATAGGGTGAAGGAGAGCAGCTATCGCAGAACTCGGATTTTTCAACTTTTCCGCAAGCACGCGGGCAGCGCCACTTAATCCGGCAACGATCCTTACCGCAGAAACCGTAGTTAACCATGGGATGCCCGGCTGGGCAAAGTGGTGTGCCATTTTTGTCTAAGCCACTTATCCCCGGGTACTTTTTCTTTTTGAACTTCGTTTTGCTAAGCGCAATTACTCCATTTGCACCTATGTGGTCTAAAAGCCTGTATGTAGCATAATTATCGGAGGCGCTATCAGATACGAAGACTTCAAGTGCAAGGCATGGATAGAGCTCCCTAAACTCCATCAATGCAACAACTGCAGAGACACTATCATGGCGTTTTGCGTCAACAATGCGCAGATAGAGGGGTAAATCTAATTTGTAGTCTTTGTTGTACGTTGAAATGAAATAACCGGTATAGCCGTAGAAGTAACGTTCATTATGGCTGTCCCAGCCCCAAGTTGCATTGGGATCGGAGAATTTGCGGGCGCAGTCGCATTTGTAATTGCCGTTTTTGCTGCACTTGCAAATTTTCTTCCCAAAGGGGGATGCACCGGTAATAATGCACGTCCCATCACCGGAGGCGATAAGGTTGTTGGGTATCAGACCGTTTTGTACGGACTGTTCGACAACCACCGCAAAGACTCTCTGCAGCACGAGTTCTGGACGGTGCGGAAAATTCCTACCGGCGATAGCTTTATCAACAAGCCTGTCGACAACGCCTTTGTGCTTGGGAGGCATTTTCTCCCCTTTGCCATATTTGGCTTTGGGCTTATTCTTAAAGATTTTTAAACGAGTTTTGTCGTCTATTTTGATTAGGCGATCGACAAAGGTGTAGAAAGCGCCAATTGAGGGTATGTCATCGTGAGCGAATCCGCAAATAGTGCGGATTACCGGGTTTAATGTTAATTTAGCATGAAATTTAGAGAGAGTTAGCTCTAAACTCTGCATAAGCACATATGCTCTGTAGAGTTCAGGTTGATTTGTAGAAGGTCTTCCAGTGAAAGAATAACAGCTTTCTGTTATGTACT
>DNNJ01000088.1:2249-2690 GCA_003487955.1 Clostridiales bacterium
CCGTGTTGAAAATCCAGAGTTTCTCAATACTTGATTTGTATTCGAGCACACAGTTTAGATTAGTACGTGCGATGGAAATAAGTTCATCGAGAACAAAACCCTGGTATTCTTCCATTGAGCGCCAATGTCCTAGCATGTTACCACCTCTTAATCAAAAGATCAGGTTAATAAAGCCTGTCTTTGTGATTGTGTGGTCGATTTTGAAAAGTCAAGTGTTTTTGGTATTTGTAATATAAACTTAATATATTTCGTTGGAGATCTATGAAAAATTTCCAGAAAAGCCTAGCCTGCATGTTAGAATTATGGTTGCTCTATTAAATCAATATTGCATTAATCTGGGGGTAAAAAGGAAAAGTTTATATAGCTATAATATATAGGCTATGCGGCTCTCAGAGTTTATGAAATTACTTTTTTATAAAAAAGAGGTATTGGTGTGAGACA
>DNNJ01000251.1 GCA_003487955.1 Clostridiales bacterium
ACCAAAGGATTATTGGCAGCATATACGTAAAGATTCGGGTTATTCGGATCCCTTGCCGGATCCTCCGAAATAAATCTCCCCAACTCCGAGTCATACCATCGCGCGTTAAAGTAACTTAATCCCGTATCAGGATCATACTCCTTGCCAGTAAACCCGTGCCACTCTTGAAAATCAGCATTTCCGGACATGCCGAATCTCGTACCGAAGGCCAGGTAATCAGCATCCCAGACGACCTCACCCACTTTATTACTTACCGCTTTGATTGAACCAAGGTGATCCGTATGGTAGAAATAAACCTTGGCTTCCGGATCTCCGATGACGCCATCTACTCTGGCTAGATGTTTACCTAGGACGTAAACATAACTCTTGATCTGCCCTGTGGTAACGCTCCTTTCAAAGATCGGTTCCGTGCCTTCAAAGACGTAATGGATGGTTTGCTCTGCTGTTTTCTTGGCAACCCGGAAGCCTTCCGGATCATACAGGTAGCTACTTACAATTTTACCATTCTTGGTGACCTGCTGCAATCGGTTGAGAAGATCATACGCATACGCCCAATCCTCCTGATCTTCTTCGTGTTTGATGTTCAGTTTGGTTTTGCGAATTAAGTTGCCGGCTTCGTCATAGGCGTAAGTAAACTTGCCATCGCTCTGCAGTCGATCGGAGTTTTCGTAATACACGTAGTCGTAATGGAAAAGGTCGACTAACTGCAAACTCATCTTTTTTCTGTTCCCGGCGGCATCATACTGGTATTCTTCGGTTCTTGCTGATGCTTGCTGGTAAACCCGGACCATGCTTGAGAGTTGGTTTAAGAAGGTGGCTTTATCAACCGGGTTAAAAAGGAGATCCCGGTCGTCAAAGCGGACATGGATCTTTAAGTATCTGGTGTCGATTGTCTCTTTAAAGGTGATGGTAATGATTCCTTGCTCGTCTTTGTCAAACGCCCAACCTTCCTGATCGATGATCTGGTAAAGGGAGTTGTCACTGGACACGAAAAGCTCAAGGGTATTCGCGGTTAAGCGGTGGGTCTGGGTTTTAAACTTGGGAACCAGCTGTACTTTTTTGAGTTTTGTTCCGGCTGTGCCAAAATCAAGGCCAATACTGGAGGAGTTGTAATCAAGATGCACTACCGCTTGGCTGTCAATACTAAAATCGATGGGCGCATCCCCCAGATAATCTCCATCCCGTAAGCCCGGGATATGGGGTTTTTCGGCTTCTTCCATAAACTCTCCGGGCGTGAATGCTTTAGTTAGTTGGTTGTCCGTGATCGACTTTAACCAGCCTAAACGTATATCGGTACCTTGTGGTATTGTTGCGTCCTAAGGTAGTTTTTGTAGATTTTCGTTAAGCGGCAAGAAAATGTCAAGGCCGAGCAAAGGGAGCTCTGTATAGCCTTGACTTTTTCGCACCGTGAATTATCATGATCCCAGCATTGGGAACGGGCGGGGCTTTCTCTCATTTTTCAGGCAGAAGACCCTCCGGAACTCTATCGGACACAGGACGGCAACTAGTAGAATTTTAATAGTTACGGGAGTAGGGCGGTGGGCCGTCCCGTTTCCTTGATCTTCTTCAGGAGGGTGAGGTCTGCAGGACCATATTTTGAGGTAGACTGTTCCAACACCCTTAGTTTTAGCTCGATTTACGAGTAGTCTAAAATTCTATTAACTGAATTCTATTATATATTGAAACACCAATAATTCTATTCGAATTATCAGCAATCTTAATGTTTCTAAGACTTGTAGGTACTTCTAATGTTCCTTTAAGTTCACCACTTTTATTATATATAAGTATTTTCCCGGGAAGATTTACCGCAAGAAAATTAGCATTCCCCGAAATTGATTCGATATGTTGTGCATATTCTTTAGTCCAAAGTAAAGAACCATTTCCAGAGATGACAGCTAACTTTCTACCAACTGTGCTTGCTATAGCAAATCCAGAACCAAACGATTCGATATGATCGGCTTTATCAATGAAAATATTTTTGCCGGTATTAATAATTTCTCCTGTTTCAGAAATAATTGCCCACCATGGCGTTGACCACACCGCTAAAATAGTATTCTTACTACGTTTATTTGTAACCCCGGTTAGTGAAGTTTCCCCCGAATAAAGATATGGGTCATTTATTGTCTGGATTTTGTATCTATTTTCCTGTGTAATTAAGTGAATTTCAATTTCTTTTGATTCATGATTAATTGTCTTACCAACTAGTACTCGCCCTCCCGGTAAAACGTAGGAAAGATCTAAAGAATCGGTCGTAGTTTGCCACAAAACTTTCCCTGAAGGATCAAAAACTCTTAACTGAACAATGCTAGATTTTTTTTCTCCTATCCCAATGATTCCATCAAATCCCTTATTAAATCGAACCTGTTTCCCATCGAAATTTATTTCCGAAATCACACTTCCGTCTAAAGGGGAATATAGTTGTAATTTCTCATCCGGCGAGTATATTATCATTTTCTTTAACAAAGTAGTATAGAACCATGGTTGAATAAATTCCTTATTCCATAAAACATTTTGATCTAGATCAACTGCAGTGATTTTTCTTCCTTCTAAAATTCCGATTATTTCACTATTCTCCATCCAAAAAGCATCTAAGATATTGTTATTCTCGATAGACCATTTTATTGTGGGATCTATTTCCGCAGATAAACTCAACACGTATAACAAGGTAATAAATATTGTAATTGCCAACAAAATGCCTACTCTTTTTTGCATAATATCACTCCCTCTTAATTCTAATTTTTACTACTTTTCATAACCCCAGTTACATCCAGTATAATAAGGGTAAATTGGCTCATTATTTTTAATAACTGGGTAACTTGGTCCATAAACAGTATCCCCTATATCATAATGAACCCAATTAGTGGTCGGACTAATACCGATTCGCCCATCCATTTTGCCCAACACGTTACTTCTAATCGTAACTGACGAAACCCTGCCGCTGTTACCCGCCATATGGAAATCAGCACCAATCCCGGCAGTATGAGGACTATATGTTGCTGTCGAATTTATTATGCGTAAGCGCTCTATGCCAAGTAACTGATCTATAACCTTCATGAATAACCATGGGTAGATTACCATTATCTGATCTTATTTTTTCAAGCCTTTCAACAAGTCTTAGATCTAGTCTGATAAATCTGTCCTTTCGAACACTATATGCTCTATCATTTTGATCTAGCTTTAATGCTATCAGATCCGCTTCAAGCGCGGGTACTTGAGATGCAAATTCTCTTATCGTAAAATGTGGTGTGATTTTAGCATTTTCCATACCTGGTGGTATATACATTATGGTATTATCCATCGGATCTATTTGATTTATATAGTTATTTCGAATAGATCTAGGAAGTTGATCTATTCTATAGACAGGGAAACTCACACAAAAAAAGAGGTCACAACAATCGAACCTGCGTGACCCTTTACTATTAATATATACTATTTGCTCCTTAATTCAGTGATTTCTTTATCTAACCACATTCTATGACGTTCTAACAAACTAATGTAGTTTTCTTGAGTGTAATACTCATTAGGAGTTATAGAATTATTTCGCCCTTGAAAAATGTGTGGAGAGTCGTCCGGAAAATCAAGTGATGCCCAAATATCCCCTAATTCGATTAATCCTTGAATGCAATCATCTTCGGTGTTAGGCAAGTGTTTTAATATATAAATAACTCTCCACTTCCTATACTCTTTATCACATTCTACTTTTTCACTTTTTGACAGTTTACTTAACAATTCATTAATCTCTTCTGTATTAGCGCAATGGGAACTAGCTAATAATACAACATCAGCAGACTCATCACCTGCTTCCATTTTAGTAATTGCATACTTAATGATATCCTGTCCATCCAATTGTTTCTTAAACTTCTGGCTACCATTGAACCCTATATTCAACAGAGTCCAACTAACCTTAAAACCTTTTTCGATGAAATCATTTATTCTTATCATGGCATTATCGGCACCCCATTCACTGTTCCTCCAGGAACAAACATTCTATGTGTAACATTTCCACCTTGAGTTATCCATTCAAATCTGCCAGCAACACCATTTAACGAACCTTGAATTTGATACAACGAAGCACCATTATTAAGTCCTGTTTGGGTTGCTGCTCCAGCATAGTTATCTACTATATCATTGAATGCATGGTACTTATCAAGTTTTAGAGCGCTTCCAACTCTCGGCTTTCCGAGGATATCATTGTTGATTGTTACTTGAGTGTTACTAATCGGCCTGTCAACAACTTGTATTCCCTGAACTAACCATAACGCCCCAGAAACAGCCGCAAACTCCATAAACCCTACTTCATTTATAGCATCATCAATCTGTTCTGCTGTGTAATATGGTCCCCACTTTTCTGCTTTATCCTTAAATAGATTAATTACCGATGATTTTGTATTAAGCCAAGTATATACCTTAGTTAATTGGTTACGCGCTAGTTCTAGTTTCAGATTATCTATTCCACTTAAATTACCGTCAGCTTTGTACTTTTCCTCCAACGCTGACATGGTGAAATACAATTGTATCTGATTTTCTAATGTAAATCTACTATCGTAGTCTAGATCAAATTTAAAACCAGGAATATTTTCTTCAGCCTCAAATATCCTTTGTGCTTCCTTGTCACCATATCGTTTTTGTATCTCCGTTTTTCTTTGTTGCTCTTCCCGTTCTTCCCTATTCCTTTTTCTTTCCGCCTTCTCCTCGTCTGTGCTTTCTCTCCACCCTCTTCCACTTATCCAATTGCCTAGTTCATCCAAAAGGTATCCGCTTGGATCGATAAATCTTAATGGATTATTCCCACAATAAGTATATAAATTCGGATTATTTGGATCCATCGCCGGATCCTCTGAAATAAACCTCCCCAGTTCCGAGTCATACCACCGAGCGT
>DNNJ01000057.1:0-671 GCA_003487955.1 Clostridiales bacterium
CTCCTTTCGTCGCACAAAATTGGTGCTCGTTGCGAATGACCTACCGCCATTTCTTTCTCCCTCTGGTCGAAGAAATGTGGTTAGGGCATCTCCATTATATCAACTAAAACTATGCGGGTAAAGGAAAACTTTCAGTTCATATATTCATTTTCCGGTACATATAATGAAATATAATTATCGGAGGTATAAGAAATGAAAAAACTGGTGCCAAAAAATTATAACTTTTCAAATGTGAGATATTTTTCGCCGGTTCAATTAAGCGAACATTATCAATTATACACTAATTACATTAATTGCCTTAACAAGGTAAACGATGATTTGAAAAATGATAGAATATTTGATGAATGCAACTCCAACTACAGCAACATTCGTTCCGCTCAAAAATCAAAAACTTTTTGTTTTGACAGTATAAAGCTTCATGAACTGTATTTTGAAAATTTAACAGGTAACAACACTAAAATTCAAGGACCTATCGAAAAAGTGCTCATTGATACATTCGGCTCATATAATGATTTCCGCGAAAAATTCAAATGCATCGGTATGAGCATGAGAGGCTGGGTTTTGCTTTGTTATGACAGGTATAACAATGAATACTACATATATGGCCAAGACTCCCATGATTGCGGTGTAATGCTTTATGCAGAGCCTTTAATTGTAATGGATGTTTATGA
>DNNJ01000057.1:904-2389 GCA_003487955.1 Clostridiales bacterium
CATGCATATATGATTGATTTTGGAACAAACCGGAGTGTATATATAGATGCCTTTTTCCAAAACATTGATTTCAATATAATTAATCAGCGTGTGAATGAAATTTTGAAATAATCACAGTAACTAAAGAAACCTTCAGACATATAATATCATACACATATAAATTAAGGAGGTTAATTATGGGATTTTTTCATGGAAATAGAGTAGCCGGAGCAGGCGGAGGAACAAATTTATTGTTTTTCTTCTTATTATTAGTTATTTTGTTCAATGAGTGTTTTGACGACATAAAGTGCTAGTAAAACCCTCGGGACAGCCGTGATTGCTGTCCCGAGCTTGTTATTTGAATGGCGACAATTCCAATATTTCTTTTTCGTACCTATTGGTTTTATCTTCAAGTGTATCTGCTTTTTCTTTTAACGCTTTTACAAATTCATCGTCATTAATTGAATCAAGATTAATCCTTATATTCAATATTGCTGACAGCACGCCGGTTCTTGCCATCATTGCACCTACCAAGGCATCCGTAACAGAGCTTGTATTGCCTCTTAACACCACGGCTTCCGCTAAAGGAAATATTTCAAATGAAGTTTCCGCAACCTTTAGAGGTACAGAAGCGGCAACTTTTAAGCCTTCCTGGATTCTATCTCGGCGATAAGCTTTTTCTTCTTCGGTTTCTTTTGGAAGCTTAAATGCTTCCGTAACCATATTGTATGCAAGACTGTCTTCTTCAATATAATTTAATAGTTTATCTCTTAACAAAGATGCTTTGTTTATTATTTCAGTCATCTCTTCTTTTGAATCTGCATATTTTTTCTTCCCCACAGTTAAATTTGCAACCATTTCCGCTAATGCAGCACTTAATGCTCCGCACAGTGCCGCAATGCTTCCTCCTCCGGGTACAGGAGAATCAGAAGCAACAATTTTAGCAAATTCGTTTATAGTCATATTTTTCATATTAATTTCTCCTTGCGATTTTACCGTTTTTTATTACGGTTTCAACTATATTTACTGCAGCGTGATATGGAAGGAAGTGAATCGAAGGATATTCCAATATTATGATATCCGCCTTCTTACCCTTCTCTATGCTTCCTGTTGTATTGCTTTTTCCTACTGCAGCTGCAGCATTTATGGTCAGTGAAGTTATTATTTCTTCAATTGTCATATTCATGTGAAGTGCAGCAAGAGCTATAATCAGCGGAATTGAATTTGTAAAGCAGCTCCCGGGGTTATAGTCTGTTGCCAAGGCAACTGCACATCCTGAATCAATCATATATCTTGCCCTTGCATATTCCTCCTTAAGACAAAATGCTGTACCGGGAAGAAGGGTTGCAACTGTATTTGACTTAGACAACCGCCTTATTCCTTCATCGGAAGCCTGAAGGAGATGGTCTGCGGAAGTGCAGCCTAATTCAACGGCTAATTCCGTTCCTCCTAACTGATACATTTCATCTGCATGAATTTTCAATTTAAGACCTGCATTCTTTGCAG
>DNNJ01000057.1:2658-3290 GCA_003487955.1 Clostridiales bacterium
TTCTTCCTTAACCTTTGGCAGAACATCATCAATCATAAATTGAATGAATTCATCTTCCTTTCCCTTATACTCGGGAAGAACACTGTGGGGACCTAAAAACGTTGGCACAATATCAACAGGATGCATTTCATTCAGCTTTTTCATCGCTTGAAGCTGTCTTATTTCTGTTTCACAATCAAGACCGTATCCGCTTTTTCCCTCAACTGTGGTAACGCCCATATGTAGTATTTTATCAAGTCTTTTTAGTCCAAGGTTTATAAATTCATCTAAGGAAGTGTTTCTTGTGGCTCTTACGGTGCTTGTAATTCCTCCCCCACGCTCCATTATTGACATATAGCTGTCGCCATTTAATCTCCAGGAAAATTCATCAGCTCTGTATCCCCCGAAAATCAAATGGGTGTGGGAATCTATAAACCCGGGCATTACAGCTTTATTTGCCGCGTCAATGATTTGGTACTCTTTTTCATCATAATTTTTTAATATTTCCGAAGTTCCAACATCAACGATGATGTCGTCTTCTATTACCACGCATCCGTTTTTGATAAGTCCTATATGGGACATATCCTTGCCATGTTTGGGGCCCCCATTGCTTCCCTTGCATGTAACAAGCTCAGATGCATTTTTTATAATCA
>DNNJ01000290.1:0-3477 GCA_003487955.1 Clostridiales bacterium
CGGAGGACAGTGGAACTGTTCACGGCTATTTATCGGTCCTCCCGCGATAATTTGCCCATAAAGCTTCCCCTTTATCCCGAAAACAAAAACGATATGGATGGAAGATTATAATATAATGAGTTTTCAAACAAAAATAACATGAACATGAAACGACCATCACGTATGCGATGGGTAATGATTTCCTTTGCCTTTTTTGCTACGGTATTAAACTATTTACATCGATTATCATTTAATTATCTAAGTGCGGAAGGACCGTTGCATGATTTAATTCCAGATGATACATTCGGATACATCGCCTCAGCTTTCTTTATTGCTTATATGATTTCTAATGGAGTCTCCGGGTTTGTAATTGATAAACTCGGAACACGGATAGGTTATGCATTAAGTATGGCTTTCTGGACTACCGCGGGATTGTTGCATGCTCTTGCCGTTACACCTCTTCAGTTTGGTATATTCAGGTTTTTACTGGGAATTGGAGAAGCCGGAAACTGGCCCGCGGCAATAAAACTCACTGCCGAGTGGTTTCCTCCAAACGAACGCTCTACTGCTTCCGGCATTTTTAATAGCGGAGGTGCTGCAGGTTCAATCATCGCTCCTCCTTTAATTGCATGGATGGCAACCACCTATGGATGGCAGATGACCTTTGTAGTGATTGGACTTATAGGATATCTGTGGTTGGCATTATTCTGGTTCACTTATTATACACCCAAAAAGGTAGTCAAAGAGTCGAAAGTCGGTATTATACCACCCTCCAAACTCTTTAAAACCCGCTTCGTCTCATGGTTTACAATATCAAAAGTATTTATGGACGCCATCTGGTATTTTATTACATTCTGGATAGGCCGTTACCTTGCAGATGTTTACGACTGGGACCTGATAAAAATAGGCTGGTTTGCCATGTTTCCTTTTATTGTTGCCGATATTGGCAATATTTTGGGAGGAATGTTTACTCAATTTATAATTAAAAAAGGTACCCCGATCCCGAAAGCGAGAAAAATCTCAGTGAGCATATTCGGTCTTATGATGGCCCTGTCGTTATTACTGGGTCCCCTCGTGATTAATGGGCCTGAAACAGCTCTTGTCATCCTTGCCGTTGCCGGATTCGGATATTCTGCATATACGGCTAATACCATGGCTTTTCCGGCAGACGTAGTCCCGCAGAATGCCACAGCTTCTGTTTGGGGAATAGCCAGTATGGGCGCAGGACTGGGTGGTGTGATTTTTCAATCAGCATCCGGAGTTGCCATAAAAAGTTTATCTGTTAATTTTGGATATAACATAGCTTACAACACGGTCTTTATCGGATACGGATTAATGGCCTTAATCGGATTAGCAATCGTAATATTTTTAATTGGCCCCCTGGAACCCGACAAAAAGATCCTTCAATACGTAAAAAATATTTCCAGCAAAGAAGAATCAGAAATAACTTCATTGGATTGAAAACTTAATATATATCGAATAAGATAAAATACTTATTTTCACATTAAAATATTGAAAATTATGCTGATTGGAATACCTGAAATAATTAGTCCTGATTTGCTAGCAATACTTTCTAAAATGGGACATGGAGATGAGATAGTTTTAGCAGATGCCAATTTCCCCGGTGAAAGATTAAATCCCAACATAGTCCGTTGTGATGGAAGCGAAATAATCGATCTATTAAAAGCAATTCTTCAAGTGTTCCCACTGGACAAATCCTCGAAGAGCCCTTGGGTTATTATGAAAGCTAGTAATTCATTGCATTACGACACTTCCATTGAAGATGAGTACTTCGCACTGTTAAAAAAATATGCCCCAGACATAGAAGAAGCTGAGAAATTGGAAAGATTTGATTTTTACGACAGGGCTTCAAAAGCTTACGTAGTGGTCATGACAAGGACAAAAAGAAGATTTGGCAATATTGTTATAAAAAAAGGAACAATTTTTTAATTGTGTTGAAATCATTCCTTTTACAAACAGCCTATCATAGATATCAGGAAATGGTTTTTTTACGGTTCCAAACTCAAATATGCTTTGTTATTGCAAACCATTGAGAGTTATTCTATTGAGTACAAACATTAAAAGAAATAAACGTATTGATGACGTTTTGAAAAAACATCAATTCATATTAAAAAAAACGATAGATGAAAAAAATTAAATTAATGATCTTAGTATCGATCGTTCTTTTTCTTACCACTTCTAACCTGCTCGCCCAATATCAGCCAAACTGGGAATCGCTCGATGAGCGTGAAACACCATCGTGGTGGACAGATGCAAAATTTGGAATTTTCATCCATTGGGGATTGTATTCCGTTCCCGCATATGCCCCTGTGAACGAAGTGAAAGGGATCTACGAAAAATATGCCGAACATTACTACAATCGGCTATTAACCGGCAATCCTCTATTCCAAGATTTCCACACCAAATATTACGGGGGAAATTTTAGCTACGCCGATTTCGCCCCTATGTTCAAAGCTGAACATTTCAATCCGGCCGATTGGGCTGAACTTTTTAAAAGAGCCGGAGCCAAATACGTGGTACTGACATCGAAACATCACGATGGATTTTGCTTGTGGCCAAGCAAACACACGCTAAAGTGGAACAGCGTTGAAATGGGACCACATCTAGACATTATTGACACGTTATCGCTCGCTATTCGCGATGCGGGGCTGCACTTTGGATTATATTATTCGCTGCTGGAATGGGCACATCCCTTATACTCACAATCTACGATAAAAAAATGGGTAGATACCCATATGATTCCTCAAATAAAAGAACTGGTTAACAATTACAAACCCGAAATCATATTCTCTGACGGTGAATGGGACTATGATAGTAAAACCCTGAATAGCGAGCAGTTCTTGGCATGGCTATACAACGAATCTCCCGTTAAAAACACAATAGTAGTAAACGATCGATGGGGCAAGGAAACCCGAAGTAAACACGGTGATTATTATACTACAGAATATGACTTGGTACACAACCAAGAAGGCATCGGTGAAAAGACCGATCATCCTTGGGAAGAGAGTCGTGGCATCGGCACATCATACGGTTACATTCGATTCGAAACCACAACCCATTATTTATCGTCAAAGCAATTGATTGATATTTTAATCGATAAAGTTTCAAACGGTGGCAATTTTTTATTGAACGTAGGCCCTGATGCCAACGGACTTATCCCAGTGGTTATGCAAGAACGCTTGTTAGATATCGGGAAATGGCTGAAAATAAACGGTGAAGCGATCTATTCTTCTCATGCATGGCGCAGCCGATTCAAACCGAAAAACGAAAACTTGGCTTTTACTCAAAAAGAGGAAAGTCTATACATCATCGTAAAAAAATGGAAAAAAAGAGGCTATAGTTCTGTCGAACGTAAAAAATGCAGGAAATGTTGAATTACTCGGATACAGCGGATCAATAAATTCTACATGCAAAAACGGTATACTTACAATAATCCCTCCTATTTTAACAATAGACGAGATGTCTTCTATACACGCG
>DNNJ01000290.1:3824-4299 GCA_003487955.1 Clostridiales bacterium
TTTTAGCTATTTGCTTATTGAATTTTTTTGTATTTACTTTGACAAGTATAAATGCACAAAAGGTGTACAAACCCACATGGGAATCACTTGATGCTCATGAAATTCCGAAATGGTATGAGGATTCAAAAATCGGATTGAGTTTGCACTGGGGAGTCTATTCAGTTCCCGCATGGGCGCCTCGCTTAAATGGAATTTCTTACGCAGAATGGTACGGGAATCGTATGAAGGATCCGAAAAATCCAACGTATGCATATCATTTGGAAAATTATGGCTTGACGTTTAGTTACGATAATTTTATTCCTCAGTGGAAAGCGAATTCATATAATCCCGAAGAATGGGCTAAATTCGCTAAACAGATGGGGGCAAAATATATATTTATCACCTCAAAGCACCACGATGGTTTTTGTTTGTGGCCAAGTAAATACACGGATCGTAATGCATTTAAAATGGGCCCTGAAAAAGACATATTAGGCCA
>DNNJ01000265.1:0-1111 GCA_003487955.1 Clostridiales bacterium
TTCGTCCTTTTTAATATTATAGTATATAACTTGGATAAATGAAAGAGAGTATATTTTAAAATATTCAGGGAGGAAAAATGCTTAAAGAATTTTTGGAGACCTTCATCTTGGTCTTTATTGCTGAAATGGGAGATAAAACACAGTTGATGCTCATGACCTTAGCTGCCAAATATACAGTAATTCAAGTGCTTTTAGGGATACTTCTTGGAGTTTTTTTAAATCACGGGTCTGCAGTACTAATAGGCAGCTGTATATCTAATTTAACAGACGAATACCTTCTTCAGTTATTTGCGGGAGTAATTTTTATAATATTCGGTATTATTACTATTGTATTTGAAGACGAAGGTGAAAGTAAAAAGCAATATAGTTTAGGTCCTGTTATTACAACTGCTCTTACTTTTTTTCTTGGAGAAATGGGAGATAAAACCCAGCTTACCTGCATGACATTGTCCATGGACGCACACTATCCTTCGGTTGTATTGGCAGGCTCCGTAACAGCAATGCTGTCAATAGGTTTGGCAGGAATTATTGTAGGAACATCATTGACTAAATTTCTTCCTTCTTATATAATTAAAACAATATCCGGACTGATATTTATAATATTCGGAATAATAAGGATGATAATATAAATGAATATAGAAAACATAAAAAATAAGCTTAAAAATATAAAACCAAAACCAATTGACTTTGATGTAAGCTTTGCAGTATTGGTTCCCATGATTGAAATTGACGGAGAATTAAACTTTATTTACGAGGTCAGATCAAATTCCATTACACAGCCGGGAGAAATTTCATTTCCGGGAGGAAGAATTGAAGAAGGTGAAAGCCCCAAGGAGGCTGCAATAAGGGAAACTTCAGAGGAGCTGTTATTAAACAAGGCAAATATTGAAATAATAGCAGAACTGAATTATGTTTCAAGCAAAAGCGGCGCTTTTGTATTTACCTTTTTAGGGTTGATTAAGGATGTTTACGCGAATGAAATAGAATACTGCGTTGATGAAGTTTCGGAAGTTTTCTTTGTTCCCTTGTCATTCTTTTTAGAAAACCAGCCCGAAAAATATTATATGAATTATTATCCAAAAGCCGACAAGGATTTTCCTTATCATATGGT
>DNNJ01000265.1:1345-4489 GCA_003487955.1 Clostridiales bacterium
AATAACGGAGAGGATTACAATTGGGGGAATATTAGATATCCGGTTTATTTTTACAAATACTGCAATTATATAATATGGGGCTTGACTGCTAAAATAACATACAGCTTCATTAATGAGCTTACAAACGGTGATGACAAAGAGAGGAAATGAATGAAAGCTAATATATTCAACATACAAAAATTTTCTATCCATGACGGACCCGGAATCAGAACAACAGTATTCTTTAAAGGATGTCAATTAAAGTGCATATGGTGCCACAATCCGGAAAGCCAAAATTTTAAAAAAGAGATTTTGTACAATAAAAACAAATGCACATTATGCGGAAATTGTGTTAAGACATGTCAAAATAATGCTATAGAAATAAATAACAATTTTCTTAAAATGAATATGGACAAGTGTACCTTTTGCGGAGATTGCACTGTTTGTTGCATAAACTCTGCAAGACAAATTGCCGGGAAAGAATATACTGTGGATGAAGTTATGGAAGAAGTCCTGAAAGACAGAGTATTTTATAAAAATTCCAAGGGCGGTGCAACATTGTCGGGAGGAGAGCCGCTGATATATGCAGAGTTTGTTGAAGAATTGCTGATGAAATTGAAGAAAGAAAATATTCATACTGCAGTTGACACTTGCGGCTGCGTGGACTTTAAGGTTTTAGAAAGGGTATCAAGATACACAGACTTATTTTTATATGACCTTAAGACCATGGATGATGAGAAGCATATACTTTATACAGGAGTTTCAAATATAAATATTATTGACAATTTAATCAAACTGTCAGAAATTCACAATAATATAAATTTGAGGCTGCCATTGATTGAAGGGATTAATGCTGATGAAGATAATATTTTAGGAATATTAAGGTTAATTAAGAAAACAAATATTAAGAAGGTTAGTCTGCTGCCTTACCATGATATAGCAATGCATAAATATGAAAAATTAGGTCGTGAGTATTATGAATATATGAAAAGACCTGCAGATGAGAAGCTTGAGGAATTTAAAGGAATATTTGAAAAAGAAGGATATAAAGTTAAAATAGGAGGCTGATATGCGCGGATATACTGAAAGAACCAAGATGTTAAGAGAAATAAGCACAACCATACAACCATCGGTTAGTTTGGAGAGAGCTTTAATAGAGACAGAATTTTATGAGAAATATTATGGCACAATGGAAACTCCCGTATTAAGAGCGTTAAATTTTAAAAATTTAATGGAAAAAAGGAAGCTGTATATCGGCGATGATGAACTTATAGTAGGAGAAAAGAGCGAAGGACCTCAGGTTGCTCCCACATTCCCGGAGCTTTGCTGTCACACTGTCGAAGATATGACTGTAATGAATGACAGAAAATATATAAGCTTTAAAGTTAAGGAAGAAGATAAAATTCAGCAGCATGAAAAAATTATTCCATATTGGGAAAAGCGCTCTATAAGACATAAAATTTTGGAAGCAATGACACAGGAATGGAAAGACTGTTATGCTGCAGGGATGTACACTGAATTTATGGAGCAAAGAGCTCCCGGACATACAGTTGCAGACGGTAAAATTTACGAAAAAGGATTCCTTGATTTCAAAAAAGAAATAGAAGAAGAAATAGAAAAGCTGGATTTCATAAATGACCCGGATGCATATGACAAAAAAGCACAGCTTGAAGGAATGTCTATTTCATGTGATGCAATAATTATTTATGGCAAAAGATATGCTGAATATGCAAGAGAGTTAGCCTTAAAAGAAGAAAACCCCATAAGAAAAGAAGAATTATTGTGGATTGCAGAAAACTGTGACATAGTGCCTGCTCACAAACCGGAAACTTTTGCTCAAGCCTTGCAGATGTATTGGTTTGTTCATGTTGGAATAACTACTGAGCTTAATACATGGGATTCATTTTCACCCGGCAGGCTTGACCAATATATATATCCTTTCTATAAAAAGGAAAAGGAAGAGGGAAAAATTGATTACCATAAGGCAAGAGAGCTATTGGAATGCTTTTGGATAAAATTCAACAACCAGCCTGCTCCGCCCAAGGTAGGAATAACCTTGAAAGAAAGCGGAACTTACACGGACTTTGCAAATATAAACACCGGAGGTATAAACCCCTATACGGGAGAAAACGGTGTAAATGAAATATCATACATGATACTTGATACAATGGATGAAATGAAGCTTCTTCAGCCAAGCTCCAATGTACAGATAAGTAAAAAAACACCTGATGAATTTTTAAAAAGGGCTGTAGAGATTTCAAGAAAGGGCTGGGGGCAGCCGGCATTTTACAATACGGAGGAACTGATACAGGAGTTATTAAATGCAGGAAAGACATTGGAAGATGCTCGATTTGGAGGAGCCAGCGGATGTGTTGAAACAGGCTGCCACGGGAGAGAAGCCTATGTTTTAACAGGTTATTTGAATGTACCCAAGATATTGGAGCTTACACTGAATAACGGATTTGACAAATATACAAACAAACAAATTGGGATAAAAACAGGCAACCCTAAAGAGCTCAGCTCTTATGAAAAGCTTTTCGATGCATTTGTAAAACAGCTTAATTATATTATAGAAGTAAAAATAAGAGGAAATAATGTAATAGAAAGAATATTTGCCGAGCATATGCCCTCAACATTCATGTCTGTGATAACCGACGGGTGCAGGGAAAGCGGACGTGATTACAATGCAGGGGGCTCAAAATATAATACGAGATATATTCAAGTTGTAGGAATAGCTACAATTACCGATTGCTTATCTTCAATTAAATACAATATATATGATAATAATAGATTTTCAATGGGAGAAATATTAAAAGCATTGGAATCAAATTTTGAAGGATATGCTGATATAAAAAATCTGGTATTAAATCACACACCAAAATACGGCAATGATGATGATTATGCCGATGATATAATGCTGGATATATTCACTTTAGTAAGAGAGTTAATAAGAGGAAGAAAGACTGTGTGCGGCGGAACATATCAAATTGATATGCTTCCAACCACTTGCCACGTATATTTTGGCTCAGTCATGGGTGCTTCCCCAAACGGAAGGTTAGCTGAAAAACCGGTATCAGACGGTATATCCCCTGAAAAATCAGCCGATGTAAACGGACCTACCGCAGTTATAAAATCCTGCTCCAAAATGGACCATACCTCCACGGG
>DNNJ01000171.1 GCA_003487955.1 Clostridiales bacterium
AAAATGCCCTAACCCCATTTCTTTGACCGGAGGGAGAAGGAAATTGTAGGTAATTCAAACACAACGAGTTCCGAATTTATGCGACGATAGGAGCTGATAAATTCGTGAACGGAGACTGCGCTTCCCAATTTATGCGTTCATAGGTATGGGGACACACCTCTACTATGAAGTAAGTCTTTGAAGGCATGAGGAATGTCCCCAATTATTACAAATTGGTGAATGAGACTGCGCAATTGACACAGTTCACAACAGCCACGGGAAACCTCCGTGGCTGTTGTTTTATTTTATAAACGGTTTTCCCGGCTTCAGTTGCCTGTTCATACTACTCTTTGCTCAATTTGTCAACTCTTCGTCTCCTGTAACAGCCTTTAATTTTTGCCTTGTGCTCGTACATTTTCTTATCTGCAATTTCAAATACTTCAAAAATATCTTCATTGCCTGTATAAAAATCATATCCATAGGCAAAAACAATTTTCAAATCATTCTTATTATTATATTCTTCCAATAGTTTTACTAACTTCATAAGTGCAGCTTCAACTTGTTCTTCTGATGAATTAACACATAATACAGTAAATTCATCGCCGCCTATTCTATAGGCAGTACCAACATTTTCAAAACTTTCCTGCAGAATTTCAGCTGATTTATGTATTATCTCATCACCCTTGTCATGTCCTTTACTGTCATTTATTTTTTTTAAATCATTTAAATCCAAAACAACAATCCCGGTATTTTTATTTCCTTTATTTAATTGAAGCATCTTATTGGTAAATGCTCTTCGATTTTTTATACCGCTTGTCAAGTCATATTTAAACTGAAGCTCCCTTAAAAAAATATAATACAACATTAATGAAAATGCTACAGTAACCCATATCAAATAATATTTCGGATAATTTATTTGAATTATTATAGCTATTACAGGTAATATAAAAATAGATGATAAAAACTTTATATCATCACTGTCATAGTCATCATCATTTATGAAAATAGCAATTATCAATAGAATATAATAAAACATATTTATTGATAATTGAACGAAAAAATAATCCCCTCTGTGATATTGCCCTTGAGGGTCTATGTAAAAAATCCAACTTGTCCAATAAGTAGCAATATTAATTATAATATTAATTATTAACGGAATTGCTAAAAAAATATTCTTAGAAAACCTTCCACTATCATTCAAGCTTAAAAGTATATATACTATAATATTAGTAAGAATGAATGCTAAAACCATAAGGAGCTTGTAAAGTATTATATATTCAGCACTTCTAACACTTATTAAGTAATATTCAATGATTTCTATTATTAATAAAACTATGGTCAAAAAAGAAACAATTATAAAAACCTTTGTTTTGTGTCTGTCTATTACGAAATTTCTCTGCGATAAAATAATAGTAAAACCAAGCATTACTATTCCGATAATTTGTGTGGTTATTGAACTGATATACAAAACTTACCTCATTCTTTATGTCATCCTGAGCACAGACTTCTTCTCAGGTTAATGATATTATACAAACAAAATTTAAGAATATCAATTACAATTTGAATTCAGTCATATTTTTTCTGTATCTTGCCGGAACAAATTGAAACTGCAAATTAATATTTTTTCTTTCCTTAATTGCCAAATCATTAAAATATTGTTTCCATAATTTATGTATCATTGTTTCATTTAAAGAAAACTCCATATTGTCAATGCTTATATTTTCTTTAATCTCCCAGACATTATCTGCATATACAACTGCCTTTTTTCTTTTTTCATCATATATGATGAATTTTTCAAGCTTATATCTATCAGCAAAATGATCAGCCAATAAAATACTTATGTCATTATCAGGTGAATATTTGGCATACAAAATTCCTCCTATATCAGAAAACCTAAGTATGCCAAGCACCCTGTGCTCTTCTCTTGCTACTTTTTTGTATATTTCATTTATGGGAAGAACCTTTTCATGTGTATAGAAGTTCATGGTTTTTCTTCCGTATTTAAATGCAAATATCAAAAAATCCATAATCAAGTTTTCCTTGTCAGCATCATTTGAAAGATAGCAATAATAAACATAAATATAAGCCTCTTTGGAAATCAGCTTGTTAATTGCATCACTTACAATCTTTGCTTTTGAAATATCTGTTTCTACAGTTTCCGACTGAAATACAATTGATTGCTGATAGCAAGATATTTCATATATGCCTGCAGCTTTTTCCTTTTTATAATGATAATAAATACATGTCATTAATCCTTCAAATGAACCGTCGTATAAATAATCCATATTTCCTAATTTGGGGACATTCCTTCAATGCTCACCCGCAAAGACTATCCCTTTATTGAAGGTGTGTCCCCCATCCTTAAATTTCAAAAATGCTTATTTGTCTTTGAATTTCTTTCATTCTTATTTCATCTTTTATTGCATCCGGGTCAAGTTTTGTATTACCGTAATATTTACCCTTTACCGTAATAAAATATTTAGCCCTCTTTAAAACTGTCCTCATTTTTTTAAGAGAATCATAGGATAATTCAGCATTTTTCCTTTCTTTGATTATCCTTTGGGCGCTGGTTACGCCAAGCCCGGGAATTCTTAAAAGCTCTTCGTAAGATGCTTTGTTGATTTCTATTGGAAATCTGTCAATATTTCTTAATGCATACATCATTTTCGGGTCAAACTCCAAATCAAGATTCGGCTCAATTTCCGTAAATAATTCCGCAGAGTTAAAATAATAAAAGCGCATGAGCCAGTCTGCCTGATACAGCCTGTGCTCCCTTAAAAGAGGAGGCATGGTGCTTACGGCAGGAAGATTCGGTGATGATGCAACAGGAATATATGCGGAAAAAAACAC
>DNNJ01000410.1 GCA_003487955.1 Clostridiales bacterium
CAATTTTAATGGGACACTAGTGGAAAAATTTATCTATTTATTTGTTTGTAGTATTTCTAGGGATTTTATCCGCCTGCAACTCTCTAGAAAATGTGGATGTTGAAACGGTAGATACAACTGAGCAAATTACAAGATCAGCATCAGACTTTGAACCTGCTGTGTGTTATGGATTAGAAGAGTACAATAATCTCTTAAAATCCTTTGAACCATCTCCTATACCCTCTGGAGCGCCATTAATCTATCCTACTTACTATGGGGGAGCTTATGTAAAAGATACGAAGCTTGTAATATTAATTGCTGGAAATCCAGAGTTATATAGGGAAGAATTTGTCAAAAGATGTGGTTCTGAAAATATTTTATTGGAAAAATGTGGATATTCTTATGTATCTTTATTGGCTCAAACTGATAAAATACACGAATATGTGATGAATGGAAATATTGATGGCATCGTGGGGTTTGGCATCAAAGAGGATAAAAACATGATTGAAATACGATTAAAAGATTTGAATGAAAAAACAGTAAAAGAACTCCAAACTAAAACAAGATCATCAAACATGTTTTTCTTTACTCAAGGAGAAGAAATAAAGACAGAACAGACCAGTGTAAATTCTGGTATAGAAATCCGCAATCCAATGGGATATACTTCAACTTTAGGTTATAGAGTGATGTATAATGGAAAGAAATGTCAAACACTGGCTGGACATAGCTTTAATGTGGGAGATTATGTTTACTTGCCTTCAAGTTTATATGGTATATGTGTAGACAAAGAGTTCTTTGGGAGTGTTGATGCTGCAATTGTAGAGGTTTATTCAACTTATGAACCAACAAATAATATTTCTTATACAGGAATGACTGTCTCACCATCTGTCCAAGCAGTTCCAGTCGGGGGATATGTAAATTTATATGGAAAGACATCAGGGAACTTATACGGGACAGTTACAAATACTAATTTTGCAGGATATGTGGAGAATCAATTTATGAATGACATAGTTGAAGTAAATTATACCTCAAACTCAAGCCCTGGCGATAGTGGTGGGCTCGTATATTCGTCTAATGGCTTCACGAATTATACGACAGGTACCCATATTGGCAGATTACCAAATACTAACTACTCTTATTACACAAAATTCCAAAATATTCAAAATGTGTTTGGTGCTACACGCTATTAATATGAAAGGATTATTTTTTCTTTGTGTTGTTCTTTTTATTAGTTGCACATTTAAACCAAGTGGGACAGAGGGTACGGATTCTTTATCGAAAAATAGAACTGAATCTGTAAAAAATGATTCAGTAAAGGATAATATGTTGGAAACTTACATTAATTCTTTAGATATTCGTATGGAGTTAGAAGATTCTATATTCAGTATGTATCCGGATACCCTACACATGAATATAATAAATAATTCTGATTATAAACTTCTTACAGGGAGTAGGTATTCCATGAAATACTTCGAATCTGGAATTTGGAAAAGTATTTCACAATTAGAGAACACGATTTGGGCGGATGTAGAAATACCTGTGGACCCCCAAAGCAGTAGAGGTTCTGATGCTATTCTGTTCATTAGGAATTTAAAACCGGGGAGATATCGGATAGAGAAAGAGTTTAGTATTGTGATTCCAACAATCAAAAGAAGTCCAAATAACATCCGTATTACTCTTTCAGATGAATTTATATTAAATTGAAAACAGTTTATAAATTAGAACATGGAAGGGGCTGTACCAGAAAATTTCTAGTACAGCCCTTTTTCTTATCTGGAATTTAAATCATGGGGCGACTGAAGGATCGGGAACCAAGGAATATTCTTCCGTGATTTCATCCAACAGGCTAACGGGAAGATGCAAATATACTGCAAAGTCAGGATGGTAGACTAACCCGAAGCCGAACATCACCCCGTCTTTTTCATCCTCACAATCAATCATAAAGACGCAGTAATTATGTGGATGTCCAGCATTCAAATTAAGGATTACTTCCGCATCCGATAATTCCGGCGGAGGTGCTCCTTCCGGGGTTAATTCATAATAGTCAAAATCTTTCCAACCTTTTTTGATGTAGGTGGCATATAGTTCCTGAAGTTGCCTGGTCGATAAATGGCTTATGTCGTAAAAACGTTCAAGCATGATCCTTATTTTATTGAAACAAAGTTATAAATTAAAAATTAAGATTCAATCCAATTGTTCACGAAATATATGACAATCATTATCTGTTTTGGTTATCTGTATTTACACATCCGAAAATTAATTAAAATCAATATGCACAATTGAAAATTTCGACCAAAAAAGAGGCTCAAAAGAGCCCCTCATCTGCTAAACTTAAATAGTTTTCTTCTGTAACAATGATATGATCTAAAAGCTGAATATCCATCAAACCACAGGCTTCTTTCAGTTTCTTGGTAAGAAAAACATCCTGCGGACTCGGACTCAAGGCCCCACTCGGATGGTTATGGGCCAGGCAAATCCCTGAACAATTAACTTTAAGTGCGGTTTGCAGAATAATCCGGATATCAACTACCGTACCGCTCATTCCTCCCGAACTAACCAACATGATGCCTAAAACACGGTTGGCTCTATTTAAAAACATCACATGACACTCTTCGTGATGCTGCATGCAATCCTTATGTGCTTCCCTGAATATTTTGGAAGCATCTCTTGAACAAGTAATTCTAGGGCGATCACTTGCTTTAACTTTATCAGAATAAGACACTTTAATTTCCGGAATGATGAAATAATCTACTTGCATAATAACAAAGTTTTAATTGTGAAACAATAATTTTTTGCTTTCACAACCACAGGAAATATGCTCACTTCATGCAAGGTTTTG
>DNNJ01000385.1:0-591 GCA_003487955.1 Clostridiales bacterium
AGGAATGTCCCCGTACTTGGAAGGGGGACACACCTTGATAGATTGTCACCCTTTGCGGGTCATGCTATCAAGGAATGTTTGCGATTAGAGTTCGTCATAAATTGTAAAGGGAGAGCAAATGGATTACAAAGAGCTTGCTTTAGAATTGCATAAAAATAATATTGTTGTTGATACTCATTTAGACCTTGCAGGGGAAATTTACAACAGATATATGGCAGGGGAAAAGGAAGTAATTAAAAATCATTATCTTGAAAACTTTAAAAAAGGCGGATTTAACTTAATTGTATCATCCTTATTTATAGATGAGCTATTTTTGCCTGAAATGGCTCTAAGAATTGCTTTAGGACAAATAAGAGCATTAATTGAGGATGTGGAATCTTGTCAAGGCGAAGTGTTTCTGGTTAAAACCAAAGAAGACTTAAATAAAGCAGTAAATGAAAACAAAATCGGAATAATTGTCTCCTTTGAGGGATTGGAGCCTATTGGAAACGATATTGGTCTTTTAAGAATTTTTTATGAGCTTGGCGTAAGAGCTGCAGGACTTGTGTGGAGCAGGAGAAATTATGCTGCCGACGGCTGCAGCTTTAACCC
>DNNJ01000385.1:695-2696 GCA_003487955.1 Clostridiales bacterium
GATATTGGGCTTTTAAGGATTTTTTATGAGCTTGGCGTTAGAGCTGCAGGACTTGTGTGGAGCAGGAGAAATTATGTTGCAGACGGCTGCAGTTTTATTCCCGTTGAAGAAGGCCAAAGGGGAGGACTTACAAAATTTGGGGTCAACGTTGTAAAAAGAATGGAAGAAATGAATATGCTTATTGATGTGAGCCACTTAAATGATGAAGGATTCCAGGACGTGGTTAAATATACCAATAAACCATTTATTGCTTCTCATTCGAATTCAAGGTCAATTCACGGAAGTATGAGAAATTTAACAGATGATCAAATTAAAGCTATAGCAGATAGAAAAGGTGTTATAGGAATAAATGCAATCAAAAATATTGCAGGAGTAACAGATGGTGAGGCTCCTATAAGCAAATTGGCAGATCACATTGAATATATAGTAAATTTGGCAGGAATACACCATGTAGGTTACGGCTTTGACCTTTGCAACGGCTATTACAGCAGTGAATTGAAATTTAAATTTGCACCGAACAACTGCGACAGTTTAAGCTCTCATGCCGAGGCAGTCTTACTTACGGAAGAGCTTTTAAGGAGAGGAATTTCAAAGGAAGATTGCAAGCTGATAATCGGCGGCAATTTTTTCAGAACTTTTAATAATATTTTAGTATAGACGGGAAGTATAAAATGAAAAATTTTTTTAGTGAATTAGTCAAACCATTTACGGATGTGCCTGATTCAGGTAAGTGGCAAAAATTAAGATTTTTTTTAAAAGAATGGGTTTTTCCTGTTGCAATTGCCTTAATTATAGTTTTATTTCTTAATAAATTTGTATTCATATTGGTAACAGTTCCTACCGGTTCAATGGAAGATACTATAATACCCGGTGACAGATTGTATGTAAATGAACTGTTTGATATAAATGACGCGGAAAGAGGAGACATTTTAGTATTCAAGTCAGATGAATTAGAGGATAAAAGACTTGTGAAAAGGCTTATTGGATTGCCGGGAGAAACTATTGAAATTGAAAAAGACGGAAGCATTTATATTGACGGAGAAAAGCTTCAAGAGCCATACGCAGCAAGCTCCCGAGGTGAAGATAAAGTATTTGCCATACCGGAAAACTCATACTTTTTTTTAGGTGATAACAGACCTATATCCTATGATGCAAGGTATTGGAACGAACCTTATATCAGTGAAGATAAAGTAATCGGCAAGGTTGAATTCAGGTTTTTTCCGCTAAACAGAATAGGAGAGGTAAAATAAAATTGTAATACGCCGCGGCGAAATAACTCAACGAAATATTAAATATATGGAGGTAATAGATGAGAATTTTAGAAGGTTTAAAACCGGAAAAGGTGTTTTATTATTTTGAGGAAATATCACAAATACCTCGGGGTTCAGGAAATGAAAAACAAATATCTGATTATTTGTATGATTTAGCCATATCAAAAGGCTGGGAAGCAATTCAAGATGAACATTTAAATATAATCATTAAAAAGCCTGCTTCAAAAGGATATGAAAATGCACCTGCGGTTATGCTGCAGGGGCATATGGATATGGTGTGTGAAAAAAATGAAGGTGTTGAGCATGATTTCGAAAAAGACCCGATAAAATTAAGAATTAAAGATGGATATATTTATGCAACTGACACAACTCTTGGAGCTGACAACGGTATTGCCGTAGCTTATGTATTATCTGTACTTGATTCGGTGCAAGAGCATCCTGCGCTTGAAGTTTTAATAACAACAGATGAAGAAAAGGGAATGACAGGAGCCCATAACCTTGACGGAAGCTTGTTTAAAAGCAAATATTTATTGAACTTAGACAGTGAAGAAGAAGGTGTGTTCACTTCCGGATGTGCAGGGGGAAGTCAAATTGATTTTAAAATACCTGTTAAGTTTCAAAATACAAAAGGAAAAGCATTTAAAATAAGCGTCAAAGGACTGTCCGGCGGTCACTCAGGAGTAGATATTCACAAGGAAAAAGGAAATGCAAATAAAATTCTCGGAAGAAT
>DNNJ01000385.1:2929-3484 GCA_003487955.1 Clostridiales bacterium
CTTTACGATTTAATAGATGATGTTGAACTTTCAAGTATTGGGGGAGGCTCAAAAACAAATGCCATGCCCAGGGAAGCAAATGCGGTGGTAACTACTGATAATTTAGACAAGGTATCTAAAAAACTCAATAAATGGAATGAAATACTTAAAAACGAATATACATTTACTGAACCTAATGTTATGGTGACATTAACAGACTTAAATAAAGAAGTATTTCCTTTGGAAAAAGAAATATACAAAAAAACAGCAGCTTTAATAAATTTGATTCCTGTTGGCGTATTATCAAGAAGTACAGCTATTGACCTGGTTATAAGTTCCAATAATTTAGGGGTTATTACTATGGATGAAAAATGTATAACACTTTTTAATCATCCTCGGAGCAGTGTGGAAACATTGCTTACAGAAGGTTTTATTCCTGCCATGGAGCAGTTAGCGTCTATATTGGATGTAGAGTGCGAGCAAGGAAGTCATTATTCGGGCTGGGAATATGCAAAAGAATCTGAAATCAGAGATATATGCATTGAAACGTATCGAGATATGTTTAAAAAAGAGCCT
>DNNJ01000249.1:0-2093 GCA_003487955.1 Clostridiales bacterium
CTAAGAATTATAGTCGTGTCCTGCAAATGTTCGCTATATATTTTATTATTTTTCTCAATATTCAAAAATCGAAATATATTTTATTAATTATACCATACCTACATAAAATTTTTTATATGATTTTATATAAACATATGTTAAAATAATTGTGTACCTTTATATTTAACTTAAATAATAAAAATCAACCAAGACAGTCAGGAGGCCATATGATTATTTCGCCTGTTTTTGATAAAGAGAGCAGCAAACCATTATATATACAATTGTATGAATATATTAAGTCAGAAATAACCTCCGGTTTATTAAAACCGGATTCGAAGCTGCCTTCAATAAGGGAAGCTTCATCCACATTAAATTTAAGCAAGACAACTATAGAAAATGCCTACAGCCAATTAGTGGCAGAAGGTTATATTGACAATTATCCCAAAAAAGGTTACTTTATCTGCGATTTAAGCGAATATAATTTTGATATAAAAGCAGCCAAAAATATAGTGGAATACCATGATGAAATAATATATTTAAATGATGGTGTGGATAAAGAAAGTTTTGATATTTCAACTTGGAAAAGGTTGTATAACAAGGTAATTTCAGATCCGAAAACAAATATATTCAACAGCTGCTCCACCCAAGGAGAAAAATTTTTAAGAGAGGAAATTGCAAATTTTGTAAATACAATGCGCGGCGGTCACACAGATTCTCTGCAGGTAATTGTGGGGGCAGGAGTTCAGTATTTATTGGGAATATTAATAGGAATTATAAAGGAAGATTACAATACTGTCGCAATTGAAAAGCCCGGATTTAATAAAGCAGAATTTGTTTTTGAAGACCACATGTTCAATATAAGACATATTGAAATTACTGATGACGGCTTTCCAATTCACGAGCTTAGGAAAAGTGATGCTGAAGTTATATATATCAGTCCCTCTCACCAATATCCTCTTGGCACCATAATGCCTGTTAATAAACGAATGGAATTGTTAGACTGGGCTTACAAGAAAAACGGTCTCATTATCGAGGATGATTATGATTCCATGATAAGGTACGGAGGTATGCCCATACCAAGCCTTCAAGGTCTTGACAAAAATGATTGCGTTATATACCTTGGCTCCTTTTCAAAGATGCTACTTCCATCTCTTAGAATCAGCTTCATGGTTATACCAAAAAAACTGCTGCCCAAATATAATGAAATAAAAGACCGATATACACAATCAACTTCAAAAATTGACCAGATAGTTCTTGCAAATTTTATGAAGGACGGATATATGGTTAAACATCTTCGTAAAATTAAACGTATATATAAAAAGAAAAATTCTTCTCTTATATCAAATTTTAAAAATCTTCTTGGAGATAAGGTGGAAGTGATAAGCTCTGATTCCGGTCTTCATATTGTTTGTGAAGCTCATACAAAAAAGGATGAGCAACATATAATAAAAGATGCGCAAAATTCACGCATCCTTATAAATATTATCCGAATTAAGAACAACAAAGTTATGTTTTCTTTAAACTACAGCGGTGTAGACCTAAATAAAATACAAGAATTCACCATCCTTTTGGGGAAAGTGTTGTTATAATGAGAGCTTTCGCTGGCGCTTATGATGATTCAGCTCCACCTTGTTTTTAAACAAATCCTTGTATAATTCTCCTACCAACAGCGGTATGAATGAAAACGCCGTTACAATCTGCCAGTCCCGAAGAGTCAAAGGCACTACATCAAATACTTCGTTCAATGCAGGTATGTATAAAACCACAAAGGTTAACATAAATGATACAAAAACCGCCTGAATCATTCTTATGTTGGTGAAAAATCCTATTTTGAACAGAGTATAATTCTGAGACCTTGAAGAAAATGCTCTTAAAAGCTCTGACAAAATCAAAGTGGTAAAAACTACCGACCGGGCATGAATTAGACCGTTTCCGGTACCATACATTCTCATTGCCCAATAGTATGAAATAAGTGAAGCAAATGATATGGCAATTGCTTGAAACACTATTCTCCCAAGCATTCCCTTATCAAGTATTGCTTCCTTTGTACTTCTCGGAGGCTGTTTCATAATGCCCGGCTCTGCATTTTCAACTCCCAATGCCATTGCAGGAAA
>DNNJ01000249.1:2447-3472 GCA_003487955.1 Clostridiales bacterium
AATATTATTCTCCCTTCTTCCACTGCATTTACTATAGTTGCAAAATTATCATCCGTAAGTATAACTTCAGCAGTGTTTTTTGCCACATCTGTTCCGGTAATTCCCATTGCAACGCCTATGTCCGCCTTTTTAAGAGCAAGTGCGTCATTGACTCCATCCCCCGTCATTGATGTAATATGCCCGTTTTCTTTTAATGCAGTGACTATTTTAACTTTATGCTCCGGTGATACCCTTGCATAAACTTTAGTTCTTTTTACAACCTCCCTTAACTTTTCATCTGAATATTTATCGAGCTCCTCACCCATTATTGCCTGACCTTCATGCTCAACCATTCCTAATTCCTTTGCAATGGCATATGCTGTTTCCTTGTAATCCCCTGTAATCATTACTGTTTCAATTCCTGCTTGTCTGCAATGGGCTATGGACTCTTTTACCTCAGGTCTAGGGGGGTCAATCATTCCTACCAAGCCTACAAATATCATGTCATTTTCAACCTGCTCAAAGGAAGGATGCTCAGGCAGTCTGTCCCAAGACTTATAAGCAGCCGACAACACTCTTAACGCTGACCGTGCAAACTTAGTATTTGCAGACAGTACCTTATCTTTTAATTCTTTGTTAAAATCAACAATTCTGCCGTTAAGTGCAATTTTGCTGCATTTATTTATAACGATATCAGGGGCTCCCTTTGTAAATGAAACAATTTTTCCTTCAATATAGTTTGAGTGGAAGGTTGTCATCATCTTCCTTCCTGAATCAAAGGGAAGTTCAGCAATTCTCGGATAAACCATATTAAGCTGCTCGGATGTTTGTCCTAATTTTCCTGCAAAAGCAACAATTGCTCCTTCCGTAGGGTCACCGATAATTTTATATGTACCTGTGGAATTATCAAGCTGTGCATCATTTGATAATGTGCCTATGGAAACTAAATTTCTTAAATTAGGAAGAGAGTGTATGCTGATATTCCTTCCGTTAAGCTTTACATCTCCCTTTGGCTCGTATCCGATACCTTCAACATCCAAAATTCT
>DNNJ01000249.1:3777-6242 GCA_003487955.1 Clostridiales bacterium
TTTTTAACTATGGCGTTTTTACCTGCCATTCTGTTCATTCCGATAGCCAAAACAATTGTAACAATTGCAGGCAACCCCTCAGGTATTGCTGCTACTGCAAGACTTATGGAAGTCAAAAGCATGTTTAAGGCTTGTCTTCCCTGAAGCATGCCTACTATAAATACTATAATGCAAATTGCTATTGTCAGTGTTCCAAGAACCTTTCCCAGCTGATTTAATTTTATTTGCAGAGGGGTTTCTTCTTCACCGTAAGTTTGTATTTTTACTGCAATATTACCGAGCTCTGTATTATGTCCCGTAGATATTACTACTCCCTTTCCTCTGCCGTAGGTTACAATTGTGCTTGAGAAGCCCATATTATGCCTGTCCCCGATTCCAACATCACCTACGATTTTTGCTTTTGCATCCTTTTCTACAGGAACTGATTCTCCTGTTAAAGATGCTTCTTCAATCTTTAAATTTGAGCTTTCAAAAAGTCTTAAATCAGCAGGAATTATATCTCCTGCCTCCAACACTACCACATCTCCGGGAACAATGTCTGCAGCAGGAACTACATTTAAATTACCTTCCCTTACAACCTTGGCATTGGGGGCACTCAGCTTTTGCAAAGCTTCTACCGACTTTTCAGCCTTTCCTTCCTGATAAATACCAAGTGCGGCATTTATAACTACTATTGCTAAAATTATTATTGCATCCTCTCTTTCACCAACAAATGCAGATACACCTGCTGCTATAAGCAAAATAATTATTAAGAAATCAGCAAATTGTGCTGCAAACTTAGCAAAGAAACTTCTTTTAGCCTGTTCTTCCAATTCATTTTTGCCGTACTCTTCAATTCTTCTTACTGCTTCCTTTTCACTTAACCCCACACTTAAATTTGTGTTTAGTTCCTTTAAAACTTCATTTTTGCCTTTGTTATACCATTCCAAATTATTTTTCCTCCTGTAATAATTTGTTGTTGAATCAACACTTAGTATAATATATTGGCAACTTTTTTATTTATTACATAAATTTATCCAACCCTTACCTAATCAAATTAATAAAAAATACCCTCCAAAATTAAAGGAGAGTATTACTAATTTGGGGACATTCCTCGTGCTGCAAAGACTCCTAAATTGGGGACATTCCTCCGACCTCAAAGACTTACCCTATAGTAGTAGGTGTGTCCCCATACCTATTTAGGTGTGTCCCCATACCTTGTTTGGTGTGTCCTTTTTCCCAAGTATTTGTCCCATTCGTACTCCCATCAAGGAGGACATCATCAATCCTCTTGTCCAGCCGCTTGCATCGCCCAAACAATATAAATTTTTGATATTTGTTTCAAATTCTGTGCTAAGTTCAACCTTGTTGCTGTAAAATTTTACTTCAGGTGCATAAAGAAGAGTTTCTGTTCCGGCAAACCCCGGCACTACAACATTTAATGCCTCTATAAAATTCAAAATGTTAATCATTGTTCTGTATGGCAAGGCTGAGGTAATATCGCCTGCTACTGCATCCGGCAGTGTCGGCTTAACATTTGACCTGGACAATTCATGCTGCCATGTTCTTTTGCCGTCCAATATATCACCGTATCTTTGAACCAGAATCTTTCCGTCTCCAAGCATATTTAAAAGCTCTGCAACCTTAGCACCATACTTTATTGGCTCATTAAAAGGATCACTGAAATTATGGGAGCTTAAAATTGCTAAATTAGTATTGTTTGTTTTCCTGTCTTTATATGAATGCCCGTTTACAACTGCAAGATTGTTGTCGTAGTTTTCCTGACTTACATAACCTCCCGGATTCTGACAGAAAGTTCTTACCTTATCCTTATAAGGTCTTGGATAGCCGATTAACTTTGATTCATACAAAATATTATTTACTCTTTCCATTACTTCATTTCTTACTTCAACCCTTACACCTATGTCAACCGTACCTGCCCTGTGGTCTATATTGTGTTTAACACAAATAGATTTAAGCCAGTCCGCTCCCTTTCTGCCGGCTGATATAACAACAGTATCGGCATATATTTCTTCACTGTTTTTTTTCTTCGCCGAATCAGTAACGATAACACCCTTAATCCTGCCGTTTTCGACTAAAACATCAACAGCCTCTGTGTTAAATTTAATTTCAACACCTTTGCCAATTATATACTCTTCGATTCTCCGATATATTTCTTGAGCTTTTTCTGTACCAAGATGTCTTATGGGGCAATCAACAAGCTTAAGACCGGCTTCAATAGCCTTTCTTCTAATTTCTTTAATTTCTTCCTTTGCTTCAACGCCTTCAACCCTGCTGTCAGCTCCAAATTCAAGATAAATTGCATCAGTGTATTCAATCATCTGCTGTGTAAAATCATATCCTATTAATTCAGGCAAATCTCCCCCAACCTCCGGGCTTAAGGACAGCTTGCCGTCAGAAAATGCTCCGGCTCCTGCAAAGCCTGTTGTAATATTACAGTAAGGCTGGCAGTTAATGCATTTTTT
>DNNJ01000010.1:0-1299 GCA_003487955.1 Clostridiales bacterium
TGCAGCAAAACAATTGGATTTAATTGATGCGGAAAAAACAATCGGAAGACATATACTTGAAGTATATCCTTCTCTTACCTTTGAAACAAGTACTATCATGAATGTACTGAAAAACGGTAAACCTATTTATAATGTTGAACAAAATTTTGTCAACTATAAGGGTGATAAAATTTTCACATTGAACTCAACTCTTCCCATTGTATATAACAATAAAGTTATAGGTGCCTTGGAAATTTCACGAAATATTACAGAGGTAAGAGAATTGTCGGAAAGAATTGTAAGCTTGCAGAGAGAGTTATATGAAGTTAATCAAGGTGGAGAAAAAACGTCAAAACCTTTAGCCAAATATACCTTTTTGGATATAATAGGTCAGAGCAAAGAAATACTTAAACTTAAATCACTTGGTCTTAAAGCTGCAATGACTGATTCCCCAGTAATAGTTGCCGGAAATACCGGAACAGGCAAGGAATTATTTGTGCAGTCCATTCATAATTCCAGCAACAGGAAATACAAACCTTTTATTGCTCAAAACTGCGCCGCCCTGCCTGCCAATCTTCTTGAAAGTATTTTGTTCGGCTCGGTAAAAGGTAGTTTTACCGGGGCGGAAAACAGACCGGGCTTATTTGAATTAGCAGACGGAGGCACCTTGTTTTTAGATGAAATAAATTCTATGCCTTTAGATCTGCAAACTAAGCTGCTTCGAGTAATCCAAGACGGCCGGGTGAGAAGAGTGGGCTCCGGCAGAACAACAGATGTTGATGTAAGAATTATATCCGCTATTAATACGGATATCAATACAGTGGTGGAAACAAAACAAATAAGACAGGATTTGTTCTTCAGACTGAGTGTTATTACATTGGTGATACCTGATTTATGTAAAAGGATTGAAGATATACCTCTGTTGGTAGAGCATTTCATAAATAAATATAATAAGAAGTGCAATAAGTTTTTCAATGGAATCTCTAAGGATGTTTTAGATATTTTCTTAGATTACAGCTGGCCGGGCAATGTGAGGGAACTTGAGCATGCCATTGAAAGTGCCATATCGCTGTATGACGGTGAAATTATAAGAGAGGAACATCTTCCCTTCCAATTTAAAAATTATCAGCTGAATGGTAATTTATTGGATACCGGCTCAATTCAGCCCTTAAATGATGCCATTGAAAAAGTTGAAAAGGAGATTATCATTTCGGCATTGGAACAAACCGACTATAATATTACAAAAGCTGCCAAGCTTATAAATGTACCAAGACAAACGCTGCAATACAGAATCAAAAAATTAGAACTCCTCTTCTAAGA